>JBQTJP010000191.1:0-8625 GCA_052386995.1 Armatimonadota bacterium | reverse complement strand
CCTTTGGCCACCCACCTATGTTTGGCGGATACAGGAGCGCCTGGCCCATGAGATCCATGGCGGCCACGAGCGGCCGCACCGGCGTCTGGTCCCCATCGAGCTGCCGAACCGCGCCGACGATGAGCTGCACGGGACTCTTCACCAGAGCGCGGATCGTCCTGGGCGAATAGAAGAGCTCGCTCTGCAGAATTCGCCGGACGAGCGGCTTGACCGAGAAGTTTGTCACCTTGAACACCCCGGCCAGGTCATCAACGATCCGTTCTTCCGGCCGGAGGTAAGCAAAGAACTCGAAGAGCTTGCGGGGCAAGAACCGCGCGGTCGCGGGTTGCCGGAAGATGATGTCGATCGTGTCGGGGGCGTCGAGGTTTCCGGTGACGCCCATGAACGTCTTGATGCCGTCGTCATGCTGGGCCCGATTGAAGAAGAACTCGTTCCCCCGCCACGTCCAGCCCGTCAGCGCCCGCGCGTTCTCCTTCACATCCTCTTCGGTGTAGTTCCCGATGCCCGTGGTGAACATCTCCATCAGGTTCCGCCCGAGGTTCTCGTTGGGCTTGCCTTTCCGGTTCTGGAAATTCTCGGTGTAGGTCAGCATGGCCGGATCGCGCACAATCGCGAGGATCAACTCTTTGTAGTTGCCCAGCGCCATCCGGCGGAAGAGCTCGTTCTGAATGGTGAGGTGCTCCGCGTTCTGCACCTCCGGCCATCCCGAGACCAGGTGGCCGTGCCAGAAGAGGACCATCTTCTCCTGCAGGGGTCGCCTGGTTTGAATCATCTTCGTCACCCAGGTTTCCCGGAGCTCCTGAAGCTTCTGGCGGTTGGTCTGCTGTATCCGGTTGTTGATCGCGAAACGTGCTCGCTCCTCCGCCCCCGCCTGCCGCATCCGCTGGGCTTCGTCGACCAGCGCGTGGATCTCCGAGAAATCGATCGCGGGGAACGCGTCTGGAACGCTCTCGTAGTCCACGACCTCATTGACCGCGGCCTCGAACCCGATGCGCACCAGGCGCTCGATCTCGTCGGGCTTTCCACCGAATCCGGCCCGGTTGAGAAGATGGGCTGCCTTCGTGTAGTCCCACGGATCGGCGGTCGTCGGCTGATACTTACGCAGCGAGGGATCGGGCATGCTCATCACTCCTCGCGCGCCCCGGGGCGCGGTGTGCACTCCAAGACGTCTTCGCTACCGATCGTTCCACTTCATCTCACGGTGATCGGGGTTGTTGGTCTGAATCGCGGCAAGGAGACAGACCGCGAGTTTCTGATCCAACCGGCGCACGATCTCGTATTCCCGCATCGCTAAGGCCTTGTCCCCCTTCGCAATGTAGGCCCGCGCGAGGTAATCATGGGCCTCGGGAAAGAGGGGCCGCAGAGCGATCGCGAGTTTGTACAGCTCGATGGCTTTGTCGACCATACCGAGCTTTCGATAGGCGTAGGCGAGGTTGCTAAACGCTTCGGGAAACCGCCCTCCGAGATCGATCGCGCGTTCATACTCTTTGATCGCATTGGCCCACTGCTTCTGCCTGTGGTATCCCACACCCCGGTTGAAGGCCTTCACGGCTTCGGTACTCACGTTGGGCGGGGGTTCGGTGATCTCCACGGCCAGCGCTGAGGGTACCGCAACCACGGCTATCAGTAAGAGAACGGTAATCAGGCGGGCCCACATCATGAGTCCGTCTCCTCGACCAAGTTGCATTGTATAGGATTTAACGGGCAGGAACGTGTGTGGGTTTACTCATCCTAGGCCAGCGCCGGAGGAGCCGGGAGCCGCTCGGGAGGGCGCGGGCGCCAGATCGCGAGCACCACGGCGCCCAGGCCAAGAGCCACGATCATGAAGCGCAGCAGGAGACCGACGAAGGGGAGGTGCGTGGCCAGGGCGATAACGGCGATCCCGATGGCGACCTGAGCGTAACGCGACAGCCGGGTGGCGAGGACCTGGCCGATGGCGAGCCCGGCCGCGGCGTGACTGAGGAACAGCGCGAGCACGTGCGCCGTCAGGAGCACGACGGCAAGTGGGATGCCGATCAGGATGACGAAGAGAACGATCACCGCCACCGGAATCGCGACCAGGAGCACCAGGCCCCAACCGAGCGAAGCCCACACTCGATCGCGGATGGTATCGGCGGTCACCTGCACGCCGCGCGGGAGGACGGCGACCATCACGAGCCCAAGGACGAGCATCCAGATGAAGTCGAAGACGCCGAACGCGATGCGAAACCCTCGCAGGGTGCGCCTGGAGGGAATCGGCCGGACCGGATAGGGCTCCTGCGTGACGCTGCCCAGGACGCGGGCGCCCGGGGCGATTTGGACCGGCTGCTCGCTGCTGTACGTCAGATTGCCACGGACGACCGCGGACGGGAGCACGACGACTTCGCCACCGCGCACCAGGACGTTGCCGTCCACGTTGCCGGCGATCTCAACGCGACCTCCGGCTACCTTTACATTCCGTCCCACGGTGCCGCGCAGTGCGACGTTCCCTCCGGTAACGGCGAGGTCGCGCCTGATGCGGGCCTGCTGCTCGATCTCGGCGCTTCCACCCAGCACGACGGCGTCTGCCCCGACCGGCCCTTCAATGAGGATGCTCCCGCCTATGGCGCGGATGCTCGCACCGACAGGACCGGACACCTCGACCGCCCCGCCCAGCGCCATCACATCGCCATCGACCTGACCGCGAACCCGAATCTGACCGCCGAGCGCAAGCAGGTCGCCCCGGATGCGGCCGTCGACGCTCACGCGCGCGCCGGTGACATAGAGGTCGTCGTCGAGAACTTCCCCTTGGGCGACCCGGGCCGTCGGTCCGGTGCGCGTGTCGAGTGCGGCGGCCGGCGCCAGGCCTGCCAGCACGAGCAGGCCCGCGACGAGAATGACCAAAATGCTCCTAGTCATCACATGGAGCGCGCTGGGCATCACCGTCACCTCCGAGAAAACTCCGACAGGGGGACCGGGATCGGCTTCCGATCCCGGTTTATGCGGCGCCGGGAACCGGAATCCTTGCGCGGATACGTGTGCCGACTGCCGGGCCGCTGTCGACCTCCACGGTACCGCCGAGGCTGGCCGCGCGTTCGCGCATGGAGCGAAGGCCGAGGTGGCCGGGGAACGACTGGGCGGGATCGAATCCGACGCCGTTGTCGGACACTTCCAGCACGAGTTCCAGCGGCCCCCCATTCAATTCCAGGGCCACCTGGCTCGCGCGGGCATGTTTGATAGTGTTGGTCAGCGCCTCCTGGGCGATGCGGTAGACCGCTTCTTTCGCTTCCATCGGAATGACGGGCTCGTCCGGGAGCGTCGCCTCGACGACAATCCTGTGGCGTGCCCGGACGAACTCGATCTGCTTGGTGAGTGCAGCGATCAGCCCTTCTTCTTTGAGCGATTCCGGCCGGAGCTCGAAGATCAGGGCGCGCATCTCGGCCAGGCCGGCTTCGGCGAGCGAGAGCACGTAGTCGAGCGGTTCAACCGCCCGTTGCGGATCCCGATCGACGAGCGTCCGCGCCGTCCGCGCGCCCAGGGCGATGCCGTAGAGGGCCTGCGACACCGAGTCATGGAGTTCCCGGGCGAGACGCTGCCGTTCCTCCAGCGCTGCCTTCTCGCGGGCCTCGACAAGCAGCCGGGCGTTTTCCGCCGCAATCGTGGCCTGATCTGCGATCGTGGTCAGAAAGGCGATATCGGCCTCGTTTGGCCGGCGCCCCGGCGCGTAGCACACATTCATCCATCCGATGATGCGATGGCCGTACCGCATTGGCAGCGACACCAGCGTCATCCCGGGATGCTGCCGGATATGATCGTGCACCGGCGCGAAGCGCGGATCGGCCAGAAGCACTTCGCTGAAATTGTCGATGATGACCGGCCGTCCCGTTTCGACCGCTTCAAACCCGGGCGCCGGTGCGCCCGCGCGAACCGCCGCCTCCCACGCTTCGCGTTCTTGCTTTGCGTCGGCCTCTCCGCACTCGTCCTTCCAGGGTTCGTACTCTCCGTAGACCCGAATGCACTTCTCACCACCCACAATCGCCCCTTCCTCGTCGATGAGGAAGAGCCCGCAGTGGACGGTCCCGGTCGCTTCGACCACACGGCGGGCCAGGGCGTCGAGGGTCGCTCCCAGCGACCCCGCGACCGCCACGGTCGAGGCAATCTGTGCGAGCGCCTGAGCATTGCGCGTCAAGCGCCGCGCCTCGGTCATGTCGCGAAACATCACGACGACAAAGCGGAACCCTTCAATCGTGAAGGGTGTCGCGACGTACTCGATCTCGAATTCCTCGCCGTTGGCCCGTAGTAAGTAGCCTACCCCAGGCTTGGGCGGGTGTTCCGCCTCGCCTTCGGCCCTTTCCTCGGCCATCAGTCGTGCAATAGTCTCGCGCCAGCGCGGCGCGACGTCCATGAACAGGTTGCGCTTCAGCGCTTCTTCTAATGTATAACCGACGATACGGCATGCGACAGGGTTGACGTAGAGGTAACGGTGGTCCTCGTCCATCACCACAACGCCGTCCAGCGAGGCCTCGAACAGGGTCGACAGCGGGAGGTGCTTTAGCTGCTCCAGCATGCTAGACTCCCTGTCCCACAGCGGAAGGCGACGCTAGCCCGATCCGCACGGCGTACAGCGCTGCCTGGGTGCGGCTCTGAACGCCAAGCTTCGCGAGGATGTTGCTCACGTGTGTCTTCACGGTTTTTTCACCCACGTGCAGGACGTGCGCGATCTGTTTGTTGCCCATCCCCTGCGCGACCAGCCGCAGCACCTCGGTCTCGCGTTCGGTCAGCGTCTCGGGACTATCGGGGGCGCGCACCTCGCGCATCAGGCGGCTCGCGGCCTCCGGCGAGAGCTGCACCTGCCCGGCAGCCGCGGCCTTGATCGCCCGCCGCAACTCGTCGGCTTCGGTGGTCTTCAGGAGGTATCCGATCGCCCCGGCGCGCACGGCGCCAACGACCGACGCGTCCTCGAGGACGCTGGTCAGGGCGAGCACTTCGACATCGGGCAGCTCCGACCGGATGATCTTTGTGGCGGCGATGCCGTCCATGACCGGCATGATCAGATCCATCAGCACGACATCGGGACGGATCTCGCGGCTCAGGCGAAGGGCCTCCTCGCCATCTCCAACTTCCCCCACGACCTCGAGGTCGGGGTCCAGGCCGAGGAACATCCGAAGCCCCTGACGGACGACGCTGTGGTCATCGGCGATCAAAACCCGGATAGGCATCCCTTGAATTTTCCTTCCCCCTGGGTCCTTTGTCCTCAGTCCTTTGGCGGAGAAGGCATCCCGCCAAAGCCGAGTCCGGAACCGAAGCGTTCGCTCGATGTCAGAAACGGCGCCGTGAGGTTTCTTTATTTCAGAATGATACGCCTGCTCATCGTGGACGACCAGCCGGCCGTCAGGCGCGGATTGCGGATGTGCCTGGCGATGGAGCCCGACATCATCATCGTCGGTGAGGCCGGCGATGGCAGGGCCGCGGTCGACCTGGCGCAGAGGTTGCGTCCGGACGTGGTATTGCTAGACGTCGCCATGCCCGACATGGACGGCATCACGGCCGTGGCCGCGCTGCGCGCGCTTGCACCGGAGACCGCCGCCGTGATCCATACCATCCGCGATGATGCCGGAACGCGAACGCGGGCGCTCGATGCGGGGGCGGTTGCCGTGATTACAAAGGGCAAGTGCGGAGAGGACTTGGCATCGGCCATCAGGGAGGCGGCTCGACACAGTGCCCGAAAGAGCGGGGTCGGGACCGCGCATGCTCTGCACCGACCAGGGGCGGACCGATGATGCGTCCACGGCCGACCAAGCGCCTGGACACAGGGAGTTCCTGACGATCCTCGCCGCGTCCATGCTGACCCGAAGATGGCCCCAGAGGAATGGACGCAGCCAACTCCGGTCGCTACTGCACCATTCCAAATCGTTTGTTCTGGGCGGTCATTTTCAAGAAGTAGCGGAGGCGCTTCTCAAACTCGTCGGGGCGCTTCCTTACACTATCAATCCAACCGATTCGGATTCGTTTGTAGCTGCCGGGAAACTGCTGAAAGGTCCTCCACACTCTTTTGTCCGCCTTCAATCTCTTCAGAATATCGGACGGAACAACAAATGTTTCGAGGGCACCAGCCGCCGCCAACCCCGCGGACGTCATTTTCCCTTCTCGTGAGAGCCTCCTGACTCGTTCCTTATTCATCTCGGACCACCGGCTGCTTGGCCTTCGTGGGCTGAATCGCTGGGCGAATGAGTCTTGGTCAATGTTCTTGACCGTGCTGTCGATCCAACCGAAGCAGAGGGCTTCCTCTACCGAGTCGTTGTAGGGAATCCGAGGTTTACCGCTGGCCTTGTTGTAGCAGACGAGCCAGATTTCTTTCTCTTTCGCGTGGTGTTTTTGCAGCCAGTCGCGCCAGGCTTTCCGTGTCGAAACATAGAGTGTATCGCCGAGTTTGACGGCACCCTTCAAGCGCTTCTTCGAAGCCATGATGAGCGCTTCTTTTCCAGGCTTCGCTTCATACCTCCCGCAGCTGACGAAGACCCACCGCCTCCAGCACAGCGAAGACGAGAACAGCCTCAGCCGCGGCTGATCCTTGCGCGCCCCGCGTTCCACAGCAGCGCCCCCGCGTACACGAGGAGCAACACCCCCACGGCCAGCGCGATGCACGGCGCACCGAGCCCGCTGAACGCCGAGATCGGCTGCGCGGCGGCGATCAAGATCATCCCGCAGAGGCCCGATGCGATTCCGTCAAACTGAAGGCTGCGCCTGAGAAAGATCATTCGGTCGACTTGTGTGCTCATCTCTTGGTCCTCCCCTTGGTTGAGGCCAGTAGTGTACGATCCATTGCCTCTTGGCCCGCATCCTAAGTGCTCCGGGGAAGCGTCTCAATTACCAGGGAGGTAATGGCGGATGAACTCTCTTTCCGTATACTGGTTTCGTGAAGATCAGTCAGAAGATCGCGACGGAGCTTCCTGGGTCGGGGGCGAGTCCGGTGGGGCAATTGCACGAACTGCGCATCGAGAGCTTCTTCCCGGCCGATGAGGCCACCGAGGCGGCGCTGCGCCGGCTGGAGACGGTGTCTCAGTGACTCACTTCAGGCCAGGTTTCTTTCGCTTCCTCACCGAGTTGAAGGCGCATAACACGAGAGCTTGGTTCGAGGACAATCGCGAGCGCTACGAGCGGGACGTCAAAGGGCCCATGCTGCGCTTCATCGATGACTTCGCGAAGCCGCTGCGATCGATCAGTCCCAATTTTAGTGCCGACTCCAGACCTGTCGGCGGCTCAATGTTCCGTATTCATCGCGACATCCGCTTCTCCAAGGACAAGAGCCCGTACAAGACCAACGTCGGCGCCCACTTCCCCCACCTCAAAGGCGGCCGGGATGCCCGCGCGCCGGGCTTTTACCTGCACCTCGCGCCCGGCAAGTCCTTTGGCGGGGGAGGGCTCAGGCATCCCGATGCGGAGGCGCTGCGCATGGTGCGGCAGCGGATCGTGCAGCGCCAGGCCGAGTGGCGGCGCGTGCGCCAGGCCGGCGTTGCGATCGAGGGAGAAGCGCTAAAGCGCGTTCCGGCCGGCTACGACACTGGACACCCGTTCGCCGAAGACCTCAAGTTGAAGGGCTTCTACGCCATGACCGCCTTCACGGACCGCGATGTCTGCTCGCCATTTTTCATGCAGCGGTTCCTCGCTGCCTGCCGGGCGGCGTCGCCATTGGTCGCGTTCTTGACAAGAAGCGTAAGTCTTCCCTGGTAACAGCATGACCAGCACCGCCCGTTCTGACGCCGAGATCCGGCCGAGCCATACGATTCTGTGGCGCAGGATGGACGTGCCCGGGCACGACGCATGTGGACTTTGGGCCTTGGACAGCGGTTGGCGTCTGACCGGGACAGCGGTGTTCTGTCTGGATGCCCAGCCATGCCACCTGAGCTACCAGGTGGATTGCGACACGTCGTGGCACGCGCGCTCAGCCACGGTCACCGGTTGGATAGGGAGAAACGCCGTAAACGTCGCCATCGTTGCCATGCCCGGCGAGCGCTGGAGTCTCAATGGCACCGTGCAGACGGGGGTAGCCGGTTGCGTCGACGTGGATCTCGGCTTCACTCCGGCCACCAACTTGATTCAGCTACGGCGGCTCGCTTTAAGTGTTGGCGATAAGGTTGACGCGCCCGCAGCGTATCTCCGTCTCGACAAGGCCGACGCGCCTGCAGCCTGGCTCCGTTCCCCAGAATTCGTGCTCGAGCGGCTTGAGCAACAATACCATCGGGTGGAACTCAACAGGTATGATTACCAATCCCCGACCGTTGGATACGCGGCCCCACTGGATGTCACAGACATCGGGTTCGTGACACGGTACCCGGGGCTGTGGGAGCTGGAGGCCTGCGATGGCTACCGAATCCCAAATACCTTGACCAGGTGAGGAGTGTCGACGGTGACGTGGGGCGCCACGGCGTGATAGGCCCACAGGTGCACCCATGCGTTCCCGGTTCTCCACGTGAGGTATGACTTGACCAATCCGGGTGGCGTGAACTGCAGAAACAGGAAGGTGATCGACAAGACGCCATTGGCCACAGAATCATACACTGTCCAGTACTCGAAGAAGTGCAGCCCCGCATACGTCAGGGCTCCGTAGACGATCGCCGACGCCGCCGATCCGGTCACTTTCACGTATCGGGGAAAGAGAAGCGAATA
>JBQTJP010000190.1:0-4776 GCA_052386995.1 Armatimonadota bacterium | reverse complement strand
ACCCGCAGCGCCTGCTCGCCCGAGACGTGCTCGACGTCGAACCCGCCCCTGGTGGCTTCGGCGACAAACTCGCGATCCCGGGTGATTCGCTGCAGGGCGTCCCGGTAGGCCTGCACGATCTCGGGGGGTGTGCCGGGAGGCGCGACGAACGGCCTCCCGATGATGTCGGGCACGGACCGCAGGGCCATCACCGCCCTGGCCCGTGAGTCATTGGTCAGCTCCTCGTCTACGGGCAGCTTCTCAATCTCAGGCGTCGAGGCGCGTCCCCGAACGATCGCCCGCACAAGGCCTCGGTCGACCAACCGCCGCATTGAGGAATAGGATCCCGCGCGCCCGTCCATCTCTCTGCGCTCGATCGCGAGATCGACCTCTGTCCCCGCCTGGTAGCCGGCGGTGATGCGCAGGTTGGCGCCGAGGAACGCCTTCAACAGCAACGGAAAGTCGAAGGTGCTGGCGCCCGGCCCCGTGGCGCCGATGTGCAGCGGCTCCCTCGTCCGCCGCAGATCGTCGAAGGTACGATAGGGCAGGTCGCTGCGGATGACCAGAACCGTCGTTTCGCTTGACGGGCTGCCGATCCAGATGAACTTGCTCATGTCGAACCGCACGCCGTCCACCTTGACGAGCTGGGCGAGGACGAGGTTGCGGTTGAACGCGCCCAGGACCAGGCTGTCGGGCCGCGTCGTGTTGTACACATTGTTTGCAGCGACAATGCTGGCGGCCCCGGGCGCGTTCTGGATGACCACCGTGGGGTTTCCCGGCAGGGTCTTCTCCATATACCTGCCGACCAGGCGCGCCATGCGATCGTACCCGCCGCCCGGAGGGTATCCTACGACGATCGTCAGGATCCTACCCTGGAACGCAGCCGGCGGCGGCGCCGCCCAGGCCGGGATCGAGATCAGCAACGCGATGGCTACCAGGAACGCACTCGCCGTCCGCATCCCCACACCCCCTACCCTCGCGCCACAGCGGAGATCCGTGACGCGAGGTGTGGATTTCCAACCTTGCCTCCTGATTTGGCTTAGACGGAAGTCCAGCCCGGCTGTTCGAGACTCCAGGGCAACCCCGTCAATCGGCGAAGGAAAATGATCTGCCCCAAATGGCGCTCGTTGTGTGCATATAAGGCGACAACGTACATGCCGATTGGGCGTTCTCCCGCCCACGCATGGGGAGAACGGTATATCACTCCGAACTCTTCGTCGGCGATGCGAGCAACAGCGAACGCGGCCTGCTCAAATGAGCGGCGCATGTAACCCACCACAGTATCCTTATCCGGGAATGGAAGGGAGGCCGCTATTTCGTCATCCATGTCCGTTCCCATCTGTCTCCATCCTAAGATGGCGGGGTCAAATCCCCACATCGCCGCCGAATTCTCTGTCTCCCAAATCTCTTGGCGAGGGCCCAGTACCCGTTGAAGCCGCGGGGTCATCGCCGGGATTTGCGCCTGAAGATAGTCGGCCCAGCGGCCTAAATGCCATGCATTCCACGAAATCGAATGGGTGACAGGAGTTGGGTGCCACCGCATCTGCTCTTCCGTGAGGCCTTCGAGCACACGTAGAACCCTTCGATGGCCCAATCTATAACGTTGCTTGACAGCGTCGATGAAGAGCTCCCCCATCTCGCCCGCCCTTTTCTGGCCTCACAAAGAACTGAGGTCGGTCTTCTCCCCCTGACAAACTACCCCTTCGCCCTTCCAGCGTCAAACTAGGACACTACCGGGCGGAGGAACGCGTTGCCACGCATGGAAGCAGCAGGCGTGGATCGAAGGGAGGACGCGCAGATGAAGAGCCGCGAGCGTAGACGAACGGTGGCCTGGCTGGTCGCCATAGGATGTCTGGCGCTGCTCGCGGGGACCGTCCGCGCGGCGGATGTCCGCTACAAACTGACCCTGCCCGGCGTGGTGTCGTACGAGCTGAACCTGCCCACGCTGGTCGCCCACGCGAGCGGAGCGTTCAACACCCAGGGCATTGATCTGGAAAACTTCGTCCTCGGCTCGGGGGGGACGCTGCGCACGGCCATGATCGCCAAGGAGTACGACTTCGGACTCTTCGCCTTCATCCACGTGCCCCTCGCGCGCATTGCCGGATCGCCGTGGAAGGCGATCATCTCTCACCACGACCGCGAGATCTTCAACATCGTCGTTCGCAGTGAGCACCGAGAGCGCGTGAGGTCCGTAGGAGACCTGCGCGGCCTGCGGGTCGGCTTCAGCACCCCGGGTGCGGGGTCGTGGTACCTGGCCAGCGCGTTTCTGAAATCCGCGGGGCTCGATCCGCAGAAGGATGTCCAGTTCATCTCTTTGGGCGGGGATCCCGGCGTGATCTACACCGCGCTGCGGACCGGCCGGGTCGACGCGTTCTCGGCGTGGGAGCCCACGACCACGCGCGTCATCGAGGAGGGCATCGCGTATCCGCTGACCAGAATTTGGGAAGAGGCCGAGCACCGCCGGTGGGTCGGCGGGCCCAAGGCCCTCGCCCTCATGCTGGTCACCCGCGAAGATGTCATCGCCCGCAATCCGGGGCTGGTCCGCCGGATGGTGGACGCCCACAAAAAGGGTCTGGAGTTCATCCGCACCCGCAGCAGCGCGGAGACAGCCGATTTGGTCATGCGCAACCCCAAGACCGCGGAGCTGTTCTCGGGCCTCGACCGGGCCATGGTGACCAAGATCTTCGACCGCATCAAGCCGGGGTTCGGCACGGGCTGCCTGAGCAAGTCGGGATTCGACGTGCAGATGAAACTGGCCCTTGAATACCAGCTGGTGCGGCGCGCCGTCACGTTTGAGGAGCTCACGGACACGCGCTACGCCGGGGAATGTCCGTAAAGCCTAGAGGCTCGGCGTCCCGCTAATCGCTGCGTAGAAAACCGTTCCCGTCACCCGCGGGGGCTCTCCTTCCATACGGAAGTAGCGCGCCTCAAAGCGCGGCCGCAGCCGCGGCTCATCCGCCAGCGCACCGCACGCGGCGTGCCAGTGGTGACTCTTGGAAAGCGTATCCAGCGGGTCACCGTCGAACATCAGGGTGACTTCGCGGGCCGTCGCCACGGCGAACCCCTCGTGTTCGATGAGCGCGCCCAACTCCGAGATGGTCCAGAATCGGAACTGCGGGCCGTGGGTGCGCCGAAAGACGTCTTCGATGAACCGATGCAGCTTCAGGTCGATCTCATCGACGGGCTCGCGAAGAACAGGGTCTAAGATGATCAACCTCCCGCCGTCCTTCACCACGCGGCGGGCCTCGCGCAGCCCCGCCGAAGGATCGCCAAGATGGTGCAACACATTGGCGAAGAGGACAACGTCGACGGCGCCGTCGCGGGCGGGCAGCGATTCGGCCACTCCACGGATCAGGCGCGCATTCGCTTTGTCCTTTAGCTTCTCCTGAGCCCGTTGCAGGAGTGTCGCGGAAGGGTCTACGCCGATGAACCTGCCCGCGGGAACCCCGGGCAGAACGCGAACAGCGACCCGGCCCGTGCCGGTTCCCACCTCCAACACCTCTTCGGAACCCCCAAGCTCTAGAAGGCCGTCGAGCGCGGCCGCCATCTCCGGGTGGAGAGCCCTGCGGTCGAGGTCCCGCGCATACTCGGGCCGGTCGAAGCGTCTCCAAAGCGCCATAGATTGACCTGTCCTTCGCGACGACGTCATGCCGGGCGGATCACCACGTCGACGAGGGCCGGCAGGCGCTCTCCCTTGACGACGCGCATCGCCCGACGGAGTGCGGCGCCGACCTCGTCCGGTTTCTCGATCGGCCCTTCACCGTGCACCCCGAGCGCCCTGGCCATCTCGGCCAACGCCACAGGAGGATCTTCGAGCCGGATGCCGATCACCCGGTTCTCCACGGGCCGCCCCCGTGCGCGCGCGATCAACTCCTGGTGCGCCTCATCGTTGCCGTATGTGCGATTGTTGCACACGATGAACAAAATCGGAATCCGGTGGTGCGCGGCGGTCCACAGGGCCTGGGGCGTGTAGAGAAGGTCGCCGTCGGGCTGCAGCGCCACGCAGAGCCGGCCGTCGTCACGGTGGGCGAGCGCGGCCCCAAGCGCCGCCCCCGGTCCGTAGCCGAGACCCGCGCCGCCGCTGTACCCGAGATACTGATCGGGGCGCGTCCAGTCCCATAGCCGCCGCGCCCAGCCGTCCAACACGCCGTACGTCAGGACCCAATCCTCATGCTTGATTGCGTCCCAGACCTCGGAGGCCAATCGGGCCGGGGCGATCGGCGCATCGTGCCAGGCCTGCTCGGCGGCTGCGCGCGCGGTCTGGCGAAGCGTGTCGTGCTGCGTGCGGAGACGGTCGTAGCGGGCGCGTCGTACGTCGCCGCGTCCCGACGCACGATCGCGCAGCGCTTTGTGAAGGCGCTCCACCAGCGCGGGCAAAACAAGCGACGTGTCCGCCAGGATCGGCACGTCCACCGGCGTGATGCGCTGGTAGTCTGCCGCCCAGCTGCGGACCGCCAGATCCGCCAGCGTGACGTGGATCACCTTGGCCGCCGGTGCGATCGGCGTTGCGCGCCGGGTGGTGCGATCGACCCGCGACAGGGTGCCGTAGAGATCCATGACGTCGAGCGCCAGGATGACGTCGGCAGAGGCGAGCAGGTCGCCCTCCGCCCCGCTCAGGTCAAGTGAATGGGTGTTAGGAAAGTTGAACCGGCCGTGAGTGTAGAGGTCGATCACAGGAGCCGCGAGGAGCTCGGCGAGCTCGACCAGGACCGGGACCACACCGGGATTTCTCCCCACATACTCGGCCACGATCACCGGGTGCTCCGCGGCGGCGAGCAGGCGCGCGGCCTCATCGAG
>JBQTJP010000189.1:0-3592 GCA_052386995.1 Armatimonadota bacterium | reverse complement strand
TCACACGCGCGCCGCACGGGGCGGGGCTGGAGAAGGCGATTCGCTATTCTCTCGAAGCGGCTGAGAAGGCGATGGGCCTGTTCGCCCATGAGGAGGCCGTCCGCTACTATCAGAACGCGGCGGAACTGCTGGCGGAGACTGGGGATGAGCGACGGCTGGCCGAGACCCACATCGCCCTCGGCGAGCCCTTCGTCCACCTCGACAAGACTCCGGAAGCCGTCGCGGCTTATGGACGTGCCCTGAAGTTCTACGAGCGTCAGGGGGCGGTCGCTGACATAGCGCGAGTGCACCGGCTCATCGGTCGCGCCCTTGCGCGTCACCGGGAGTTCTCGGAGGCCATTCCCCATCTGGAACGGGCGCTCCAGGCCCTCAGTCCCGATGAGCACTTCGCTGACGTCTTCCACGCCCACCGCGACCTATCAAGTGCGAAGGCGTTTATGGGGAAGATCGACGAGGCCGAAGAGCACGCAGCGCAGGCCCTCGCCCTGGCTAGCGAACGGGGCACTCTTTGGATGCAAGCGGCCGCGCACGGTGTCCTCGGGCTGGCCGCCAATTTCCGGTTGGATCTGGATGCGGCCAAGGAGCACTACCGGAAGGCCATCAGGCTGGCCAGAGGGGACGACGACCCTGAGGCCCACCGCACTCTCGGCGTGAGCTTGAACAACCTGGCTGTCATCTATCAGGAACGCGGGGAGGACGGGGATGCGCTACCGCTGCTGCTTGAGGCGCTGGAGATCGCCCGGCGCGCGAGAAACGTGTATGACATTTTCTTTGCGAATGTGCGGCTGGGCGTGTACTATTTCGCGCAGGGCGACTGGCAGGCCGCGAAGCGCTACGCAAACGACAACCTCCGGATGGATCTCTCACCTGTTCTGCGCCTGCAGGCCGAATTGTTTCTCAAGAGGCTCGAAGGCGACTGGGAGGGCGCAGTCTCGCTTGATCGGAGCATCCTGGAGCATGCGCGACGTACCGGGGATGTCCAGACTATCTTCATCTCCAGCGCGCGACTCGCCGGGGACTACCTCGAACTGGGCCGTATTCAGGAGGCTCGCGACGCAGCAGCCGAGGCTGCAGGTATCGCCGAGAGTAACCCACACTTCCACTTTGTGATACTGGCCGCGTTCATCACGGAGGCCCTCGCCCGGGGAGGAGACTACGAACGCTGCGAAGCGCTGTGCGCCAGAGGAGAAGCCCTCAGCCGCGCCGCGAACAGTCCTCCGGGCCTGGCAGGCGCTCTGCACGGCCGCGCGGTCCTGGCTCTTGAGCGGGGCGATCCCCATGCAGCGGTGACGCTGTTCGATGAGATCCTGCCGCTGGCTACGCGGGTTGGGCCAGTCCTCCAGGCGCACGTGCTGCGCACGTTTGCGCGCGCCTTGACCCGGCGGGGAGCCCCTGGGGACCTGGAACGCGCGAGGGCAGCCTTCCAGGAGTGTCTCACCCTCCTTGAGCGGATGGGCGACGCCCGCAAGGCGCAGCAGGTCCGCACAGAACTCTCCTCGCTGACCGAAAACCATTAGCCTGATTCACAGCCTGCAGCGCAACTGGCCATGATACGATCATGGCACAACCTCACTCCACGAGGTGATGTGTGACCATTGATCGAGTGACCGTTGAACATGTCGCACGCCTGGCGCGCTTGGCATTGAGCGACGAGGAGCGCGAACGGTTCGCGGAGCAGCTGGGCCGGATCCTGGAATACTGCGCGTTGCTCGACGCGCAGCCTCTCGAAGGCGTCCCACCGACCTCTCATGTGATGCCCATCACGAATGTCCTGCGGGACGATGTCGTGACGCCTTCGCTTTCGCGCGAAGAGGTACTGGGGCAGGCTCCGGCGCACGAAGCGGGATTCTTCCGGGTGCCCCGGGTGCTGGACGCAGACGCGGGCTAAAGGCCGCCAACAAATGCCGCCAGCCGACCGAACTGCGCGCGCCCTGCGGGCGGCCTACGCCGCGGGCACCCGCCGCCCATCGGAGGTGATCGAAGAAACACTCGCCCGCATCGCAGCGCGGGATGGCGATCTTCACGCCTTTCTGAGCGTCGATGAGGAAGGCGCCCGTGCCGAGGCCGCGGCGTGGGATGAACGCTACGCGAAGGCCGCCGGTTCAGACGGCCTACCGGCCCTGGCCGGTATTCCAATCGCGATCAAAGACAACATGTGCACCCGCGGAGTGCCGACAACGGCCGGGTCGCGCATCCTGGACGGCTGGCGGCCTCCGTACGACGCGACGGTGGTCACGCGGCTGCGGCACGCCGGCGCGATCATCCTCGGCAAGACGAACCTCGACGAGTTCGCGATGGGCTCCTCCACAGAGAACTCCGCGTTCGGTCCCACGCGCAATCCCTGGGACCCCACACGCGTGGCCGGTGGGTCCAGCGGCGGGTCGGCCGCGGCTGTGGCGGCGGGGCTCGCACCGCTCGCGCTGGGATCGGACACCGGCGGCTCGATCCGTCTGCCTGCGGGATTCTGTGGCGTCGTGGGACTGAAACCAACCTACGGCCGCGTGTCGCGGTACGGACTTGTCGCCTTCGCGTCGTCGCTCGACCAGATCGGCCCAATAGCCGCCGACGTGACCGACTGCGCCCTGCTGCTCGGCGCGATTGCCGGGCACGATTCCGCCGACACGACCTCGGCGGCGCTGCCGGTGCCCGACTATCTCGCGGCCCTTCGCACCAGCGCGCGCGGCGTCAGGGTGGGCGTCCCGGAAGAGGCGTTTGGCGCAGGGCTTGCGCCCGGTGTCGAGACAGCGATTCGTGCGGCCCTCGACGTCTTTTCGGCGCAGGGCATGCCTGTCGAGCGCATCGGCCTGCCGACGATCGACGCGGCGCTGCCCGCCTACTATCTGATCGCGCCCGCCGAGGCGTCATCAAACCTGGCGCGGTACGACGGCGTGCAGTACGGCATGCGGGCCGCCTCAGACGATCTCCACGAGATGTACACGCAGACGCGACGGGCCGGCTTCGGCCCTGAAGTCAAGCGCCGGATCATGCTGGGCACCTACGCCCTCTCGGCGGGGTACTACGAGGCGTATTACCTGAAAGCTCAGCGTGTGCGCACGCTCGTCGCGCGTGATTTCGCGCGGGCGTTTGAGCGCGTCGACGTCGTCGTCATGCCCGTGGCCCCGACACCCGCGTTCGCGATCGGGGAGAAAGTGGACGATCCGCTGCAAATGTACCTGTCGGATATTTTCACGATTCCCGTGAACCTGGCAGGTCTCCCCGGCCTGACGCTGCCCTGTGGATTTGACGGCGGCCTGCCCGTTGGATTGCAGCTCATCGGGCGGGCATTCGAGGAAGAGACGCTGCTGCGCGCGGCTTACGCGTACGAGCAAGCCACCTCGTGGCACCGGCGCCGGCCGCCGGTGGCGGCGTAGGCTCGGGTCATGAAGGATACATTTACCACTTACGAAACGGTCATCGGGCTGGAGATCCACGTTCAGCTGCTGACTGCGTCGAAGGTGTTCTGCGGCTGCGCGACGACCTTTGGCGCGCCGCCGAACACGCTGATCTGCCCCACGTGTCTGGGCCTGCCAGGCTCGCTGCCGGTCCTCAACCGGCGTGCGGTCGAGCTCGGTCTGCGCACGGCGCTGGCGCT
>JBQTJP010000188.1:0-2395 GCA_052386995.1 Armatimonadota bacterium | reverse complement strand
GGAAGAATGCCGCCCCCGAGGCCTTTGCCGAGCACCAGGATATCGGGTGTCACGCCGTAGTGCTCGCAGGCGAACATCGCGCCCGTGCGGCCGAGCGCCGTCGGGATCTCGTCGAGGATGAGCAGCGCGCCGTGCCGGTCGCAGGCGCGGCGCACCGCCGGCCAGAACTCACGCAATGGGATCACGGACGTGCTGCGCACGGTCTCGGCGATGACCGCTCCGACATCTCCTTCCTTCTCGAGCGCATACTCGATGTAGGCGGCACACTTCAGGTCGCAGCCGCCGCGGCGGCCGCAGTCCCACGCGCACCGGTACTCGTCCGGTGGCGGGACATGTGTCACGCCGGGCAGCAGAGGTCCGACGCCGCGCCGGAAGAGCTCCTCGCCGCCGACCGAGATCGCGTCCAGCGACGCGCCGTGGAATGAATCCCACATCGAAATGACCTTGTGCCGGCCGGTCACGACCCGGGCCAGTTTGAGCGCGATGCCCACGGCACCCGTGCCGCCGGGACAGAACAGCACTTTGTTCAGGTCGCCGGGAGCCAGACCCGCGAGTTTCCGCGCCAGGTCCACCGCCGGGCGATTCGTGTACCGCCGCGGGGAAAAGCTCAAGGCATCGAGTTGATCCTTAATGGCGGCGATGACGGCGCGATTCGCGTACCCCACCTGGTGCACGTTGTTCCCATGGAAGTCCATGTACCGGCGGCCCTGCAGGTCCTCGATGTAGATGCCGTCGCACCCGCGCAGAGCGTTCAGGCAGGGCGTCGAGAGCGATTGATGGAGAAAGTAGCGGGCGTCGTCGTCGAGAAGCTCGCGGGTCGGCCCGTCCAGAGCCTCGGCCTGCCACGCGGCGCGCTGAGAAGAGGTATTGACGTCGCCCTCGGACTGCGCGCGCGCTCCACCCGCCATGGCTTCTATAGTAGCATTGTGCCGATGGGGTCGCGGACCACACGGAACACGAGCAAGGTGATGACCGCGGCAGAGGCGGTCGGCCGATTCGTTCGCCCCGGCGCCGTTCTGGGCATGGGCGGACAGAACATCGGCCGCTGCCCGATGGCATTGACCCACGAGATCATCCGGCAGCGCGTCGACAACCTCACGATAGTCGGGTGCAACCTCTCGATCTCGATGGATCAACTCGTCGGCGCCGGGCTTGTCACGCGCTGCGAGTGCGGGACGGGCAATCTCGAACGGTTCGGCACCACGTTCTGCTGGCGACGCGGGATCGAGAACGGCACTCTCGAGATCGAGGATTACAGTCACCTCGCGATGGTGAGCCGGTTTCTGGCGGGCGAGATGGGGATCCCGTTCATGCCCACACGAAGCCTGCTGGGCTCCGACCTCCTCCCGCCCCCGCCCAAGGGACCATCTGCCGGTATGCGGCCGGAAGGAGCGCGGCCCGCGAAGGCGGTCGTTGTGGACAACCCCTGGAACCCGGACGAGCGCGTCGTGCTCGTCCCGGCCCTGCAGCCCGATGTGTCGATCGTGCATGTGCAGCGCGCCGACCCGACCGGCAACATCATCATCGAGGGCTTCGCGACGCATGAACCCGAGATGGTGCGCGCTTCCCGTCACGTGATCGTGAGCTGCGAGCAGGTGATCTCAACAGACGAGGTCCGGGCTCATCCCGAGCGCACCACGGTGCCGTTCGTCTACGTGGATGCCGTGGTGGTCCAGCCGCACGGCGCGTATCCCACGTCGACCTACGGATACTACGATTACGATGCGGCCGAGGTCACCGCGTATCAGGACGCCGCCCGAACCGGCCCGCCGGCTATTGACGACTACCTGCGGCGGAATGTCTGGGAGTGCCGCGCGTTCGACGAGTACCTGCGCGGGGTCGGGCCTGCGCGGCTTGGGGCCCTCGAGAAATCCATGCGCGAGATGATGTGATGTCACCCGAGACCCCGCGCGTCCGGGGCTACACCCGCCAGGAGTTGATGGTCATCGAGGGTGCCCGGGGTGTCCGCGACGGCGACATCGTCTTTGTGGGCACCGGTCTGCCGCTGCTGGCCACGACGCTGGCCCAGCGCACGCATGCTCCCAACGTGGTGATGGTCGTAGAGAGCGGGGTCATCGCCCCGCAGGTGCGCCCAACCCCAATCTCGGTCTCCGACCCGAAGGTGATGTATCGAGCCGTCAAACTGGGCACGCTGCGTGAGGTGCTGGGCTGCCTGCTGCAGCGCGGGCTGATTGACCTCGGCTTCCTCGGCGGTGCGCAGATCGACCGGTACGCCAACATCAACTCCACGATCATCGACCGTCCGGGCGGCTTCCGGCGCCTCCCGGGCAGCGGGGGCGCGAACGACATGGCCTCACACTGCCGGCGGCTGCTGATCATCACCCAGCATGAAAAGCGGCGGTTCCCGGAGCGGTGTGACTACATCACGAGCCCG
>JBQTJP010000187.1:0-1707 GCA_052386995.1 Armatimonadota bacterium | reverse complement strand
TCTCGCCGCCATAGAAGTCCTCGAAGTTAGTGAGATAACGGATGTTCGCGCGTTCAACCTGGTTGCCCACGACGACAACGCAATCCCAGCTATCCCGAACCATCAGACCGCGCAGGCGCCGCAGGCGTTCGTGGTATTCCTCAACCGGGAAGGGCAGGTTCATCCACGGCAGGCGGTCGGCGTACGCGTACGGGACGCGGCCCCAGCCGTGGGGCATGTGCGGACGCCCCTCCCTCATCGGCGCGCCACTTCCGACGCGTTGATGCCGAACGTCTCCTCCAGGATGCGCTCCCACTCCCCTTCCGCCAGCGGTCGCTCGGTCCGCTGCCCGTGCTCAGTGAGGATGAGGCGCGTATCGCGAAGCGTGACTCGGCCCGCAGCCGTCGCTTTCGTGACGAACCTCCGTTGCGTGAACGGCGAGCCGGGAGAAGTCTGATGAAAGCGGCACATGCCCTCGAAGTCGGCCATCTGCCGGGGCTGGAAGGAAAAGCGATAGCCTTCGGGCTTGCCCGGCTCGTACTCGAAGTGCAGCAGCCCCAGCCGATTGTCGTGGGTGATCTTGAAGCGCCGCCCACGCTGCACCTGCTCGCCCGGATCGTCCAGGCGGAGCGGCTCCCAAAACGCGTCACCAAAGCCGACATCAGCGAGCCATCGGTCGTCGAGGTCGACCAGCAGCGTCATGTGATCGAAGTCCGGACCGAAGACGCCCCCGTCGTCGAGGACGCCTGCCGACAGCCGCGTCACACGAAAGCCGAGCTCTCGGAGCAGAGCGCTGAACAGCCCGTTGAGCTCGTAGCAGAACCCGCCACGATGACGGCGGACAATCTTCTCGAAGAGGGCGTCTTCGTCGAGGACGATCGGACGACCGGCGTGGATATCCAGATTCTCGAACGGCACCGACTCTATGTGCGCCGCGTGCAGAGCCCGCAGGGTCGCCTGCGTGGGCGCCCGCGGCCCCGTATAGCCAATGCGGCGCAGGTAGGCGTCAGAATCGACCATGCAGATGAAATTCACAGTCTACATGGGCGAGACCTGTCTTCTACGCTTAGAACTTCACCGGTGAATGGATAGCCAGTGCGCGCCTGGGGTTGTCTACGAGGATTCTTTGGATGATCGCCTCCGGCAGCCCGCGGTTTCGCAGCATAGGGACGAAGTGTGTGAGCAGGTGCGCGTAGCCTACCCCACCCCACGACCTCAGCTCAAACTTTCGATTGCGATCGGTCGAGAACAGAAGATGGTCGGCGAACCCGCGGGCCACGAGCTCCATCACGAGATCGGCGCGCGTCTCATCGAGCATCCAGTGAAACTTGCCGATGACGTCAAACTGCACGTAGACGCCGCGGCAGCAGAGCGCTTCAAGATTCCGGATGTCGGCGTTCTCATCCGTGTGGCCGATAATGACGCGCCGGGGGTCCACACCTTCGGACTCGAAGAGGTCAAGGAACGGTATCCCGGCGTTGCCCCCGGTGATTTCAAAGCGCGACGAGGCCGACGTGTGGGTAGTGATGGTGGCGCCTGTCGCCCTCTGCGCCCGCGCCACTGCCCGGGAGCACTTCTCCTCCGGTCCCTCCAGGACCGGCCTGCTCACGGATGCTTTGATGAGTCCGGTGCGGATTCCGGTCGCACCCACCCCATCGGTCAGTTCCACTATGATGCCCTGTGCGAGTTCGTCGATCGTTTTCTCTGCCACGAACTCCGGATGGCATT
>JBQTJP010000186.1:0-9641 GCA_052386995.1 Armatimonadota bacterium | reverse complement strand
GGGATCGGCATCATGAACATCATGCTCGTGTCGGTCACGGAACGGACGCGGGAAATCGGAATCCGCAAAGCCGTCGGCGCCCGGCGGCGGGACATCCTGTTGCAGTTTCTCGTGGAGTCGATCGCGCTGAGCGTCACGGGAGGCATCATTGGGGTCGGCGTGGGCATCCTGGGGTCGCGGCTGATCAGCCACTTTGCCGGGTGGGCGACGCTGTTGTCGGTGCAGGCGATGCTGATGGCGTTCTCCTTCGCGGTCGCGGTCGGGGTGTTCTTCGGCCTGTACCCCGCGCGCCGCGCAGCAAGCCTGGATCCGATCGAGGCCCTGCGCCACGAGTGACCTGAGGAGGATCCTATGCGCAGACGCTGGATGTGGATCGCCGCCGCGGCCGCGGTCATCGTGCTCGCCGGGGGCGGGCTCTACCTCACCCGAAGCCGGCCTGCGGCCCGGTCCGAGCGGCAGCGCGACCCGGCTCTCGCGATCGTGCTGTCGATTCGCACGCTCGAGCGCACCCCGGAGACCCGCCTGAGCAAGGAGCAAATCGCGAAGATCCTGCCGTTCATCCGAGCCCTGAAGGATGTCCCGCCGACCGACACGGAAGCCGCTACCGTGATCGCGCGCGCGGTCCGCGAGGTCTTCACCCCCGAGCAGCAGACGGCCCTCGAAGAGGCCCGAAGACGCTTTCAAGAGCGCGTCCGGGCAGGTGGGGGCGGTCCACCCGGTGGCGGCTTCGGCGGTGGGGGCGGGGAGGGTGAGGGCGGCGGGCCGGCGCCCGGAAGTGGCCGCGGGCCCGGTGGAGGGCGCGGCGAGATCAGCGACGAGCAGCGGGCCCAGTTTCGCACGCGCGCGTTCGAGCGCATGATCCGTTACCTGGAACGGCGAAATTAACGAGTCTGATCCCCAACCACGGTCAGGAGGTTTGCATGCGCACCCTTGCGCTCGTCGCGGCCGCTTGGCTGGGAGGAACGCTGGTCCACCCAACGGTGGCGCTCGCGCAGGCACCCGCGGCCCAGACGCCGCCGGCGCTGACGCTGGCCCAGCTGATCACCACGGCCGAGCAGCGGAATCCCGCGATCGCCGCGGCGCGGCAGGCGGTCACCGCCGCGGACGCCCGCATCGCCCTCGCTCGCTCGGGCCTCGGTCCGAGCCTGACGGCGTCGGGGTCGACCGGTACCAGCGGCTCGAGCACGCCCACGGCGACGCAGGGATTCACGACGTCGGCGAGCATCGGCGCGACCTACGTGCTGTACGACAGCGGACAGATTGCCAGCGCCATTCGCCAGGCGGAAGCGAATGCCAGGGCGGCACGTCTGGCACTGGAAGCCACGCGCCAGGATGTCGCTCTGTCGGTGGCGACGAACTATGTGGGTGTGCTGCGCGCGGAACGCGATGTCAGGGTCCGCGAGCAGGTGGTCGTTCAGAATCAAGAACTCGTGCGTCTGGCCGAGGGGCAATTTCGCGCCGGCGTTGTCCCGCGGGCCGACGTGGTCCGCGCGCAGGCCGGGCTGGCCGCCGCCGAGGGTGAATTGCTCGCCGCGCGCAATGGGGTCGACCAGTCCAGGGCGCAGCTCAACGCTGCGGTCGGGCAGGCCCCCGTGACCTTGGTCGCCGTCGCGCCACCGCCACCGGTGCCGCGCGTGACGCTGGCCGCGGCCGCGCTCGCCGCGCTGACCGACGAGCGGCCAGAGGTGCGCAGGGCCATGGCGGAGATTGAAGCCGCGGAGGCCGGCGTGGCGGTCGCACAGGCCGGCAACGGCCTGCGGGTGACGCTGGACGGCCGGGCTTCGCAGGGAATCATCGGCTCGTCTGGGACCACCTGGTCGGTCACGTCTACCGTGAGTCTGCCCGTCTCCGATGCCGGACGTGCGAACGCTCAGGTCGTGGAAGCGACGGCCAACCTCGAGGCGGCGCGCGCCAGAGTCGAGACCACCCGGCTGTCCGTGCAGCAGCAGAGCGTCCAGGCACTGCTCAATGTGTTCAGCGCGCGTGGGCGCATAGAGAGCGCGAGGGCCGGAGTCGCCTTCGCGCAGGAATCATTTCGTCTGGCGCAGGGCCGGTTTGCCGCCGGCGCCGGGCCCTTCCTGGAAGTCATCGATGCGCAGACGGCCCTGGCGCAGGCTGAGCTGACGCTGGCTCGCGCGGAGTACGACGAGCTGGCCGCGGTCCTGGCCCTTCGTCACGCGCTGGGCCGATCGGTTGTCGACGGACCCGTCTAACGCGTAACACCTAGAGCGCCACCCCGCGCCAGCGGGTCTGGCGAGTGGAGGCGGTGGGCACAGCAGGCGCAGAAGGAGGGCTACGCGATGCTCGCAGCACCGCCGCGCACCGTCCGCCGTCTGTCGCTGCATGCGACCGGCGGTGAGCTTTTTGGGATCTACGTCGTCAACCTCTTCCTCACGATCCTCACGCTGGGAGTCTACTACTTCTGGGGCAAGACCAAGGTCCGCCGGTATCTGTTGAGCCAGGTCGAGTTCGACGGGGATCGCTTTGAATGGCACGGCACCGGAAAGGAATTGCTCATCGGCTGGCTCAAGGCATTCTTCATCTTCTTCCTTCCGCTGTTTCTGATTGCCGTCGGCCTCGGCTTTCTGCTGCAGGACAACGAAATCGCGGGGGCGATCGTCGCGTACCTGATCTACCCGATCATCCTGATCGTCATTCCCGTAGCGACCGTCGGGTCGCGCCGGTACCGGTTGAGCCGCACGTCATGGCGGGGGATTCGCTTTTCTTTTCGCGGGCGGGCGAAACCGTTCCTCAAGATCTATGTCGCCGGGGCCCTGTTGACAGGCCTGACGATCGGCCTCTACGCGCCGTTCTTCTGGAACAACGTCAGGAAGTACCTGGTCGAGCACTCATACTTCGGCAACGTGAAGTTCGACTACGACGGGCAGGGCGGCGAGCTGCTGGGCCGAGTGGTCCGCGCGTTCTTCATCTCCATCATCACCCTCGGGATCTACTGGGTCTGGTTTATCGCCGAACGGCAGCGGTACTACTGGGCGCATACCTCGGTGGCGACGGCGCGGTTCCGCTCAACGATGGCCGGTGGGCCGCTGTTCCGCGTGGTCCTGGGAAACCTGGCGCTGTTCATCGTGACGCTCGGTGTGGCCACGCCGTGGATCGTCATCCGCACGCTGCGCTTCGCATTTGACAATCTCTACCTGGAGGGGGATCTGGACACCGCCGCGATCGTTCAGGACGCCCAGGCGGCCGGCGCAACCGGCGAGGGGATCGCCGAGTTCTTAGACCTCGACTTCTTCGACTTCGATCTCGGCGTCTGAGCCCGGGTACGTGCAGACACTGTTGTCAACCCGGTGGAGGGGCCATTACCTCGACGGACGCACCGCGGCCCGGTATCCAGTCCTCGTCATCCTGACACGCGAAGGCCTCACGCTACGGCGTGAAGACGACACCACCCTGTGGTGGCCGTTCGATCAGGTGCGCCTGACGCAGGGCTCCAATCGAGGGGACCACGTACGCTTCGAGCGCGGCGGAGAGTATCCGGAAGTGCTCGTGGTCACGGATCCGGGATTTCTTGCGGCCGTCCACCAGATCGCTCCGCACCTGCGGGGCCGGTTCCAGGCGCCGTCGAGGGTCGCAACCCGCGCGGTGGTCGTCCTGCTGGCCGCGGCCGGGGCCATCGCGCTGGGCGCGGCGCTGTACGTGTGGGGGATCCCTGCTCTCGCCGACGTCGCCGCGACCCGCGTCCCCGTGTCCTGGGAAGATGCCCTCGGCGCGCAGGTGGTGGACTCGTTCGTCCCTCAGAAAAAGCGATGCCGGAGCGCCGAAGGCTCAAAGGCGCTCGACCGCATCGTCTCCACGCTGGTCGCGGCCGCCCCGCGATCGCCGTACACGTTTCGCGTCACGGTCGCCAATCAATCCGACGTCAACGCCCTGGCGGCTCCCGGAGGGCACATCGTGATCTTCCGTGGGCTGCTGGAGGACACGAAAACTCCCGAAGAGCTCGCCGGCGTGATGGCCCACGAAATCCAGCATGTGCTGCATCGCCACGCAACAAGGGGAATTTTTCGCGAGCTCTCGCTGGCGGTGTTGCTCCGCATCGTGACAGGCGGCGGCGACATCTCGACCCTGGAGGTCGCGAGGGCCCTGGGCGGCCTGCGCTACCAGCGGGCCGATGAAGAGACCGCGGATCGCGAGGGCATGAAGATGGTGCAGGCCGCTCGGATCGATCCTCAGGGGATGGTTGCGGCATACGCCGGTCTCCAGCGGGCGGCGGAAAAGATGGGCGAGCCGCCGGCCTACCTGTCCAGCCATCCAAGCACGGCCGGGCGTCTGGCGCACCTGCGCCGCATGGCTTCCGAGGCGCGCTACACGCCGATCACGCTGCTGCCCGGGGTCCGCTGGGCGCAGGTCCGCGAGATGTGCGGACGGCCCGGATCGATCCCCGGCCGATAGTCCGGTGACCATGCCCATAGTCCGGTGACCATCCTGATCTCGGGAGCCGCGGGCAACCTCGGCTCGTTTCTCGCCCGGCATTTGCTCCGCGGTCCGCACGCGCTCCGGCTGCTGGTCCACCGCAGACCGCTGGCCGCGGACATCGCGGCCGCGTCGAACGTGTCGGTCTACCAGGCGGACCTCGACGACCCGCGGACGCTGGCCGTACCCTGCCGCGGTGCGGACTGCATCGTCCACGTGGCCGGCGTGCTCTTTGCGCCCCGCCCCGAGCGCTTCTTGCCGCGGACGAACGTCGGGTACGTGCGGAATCTCGCGGCCGCGGCCCTGGACGCCGGTGTCCGCCGCTGGATTCTCATCAGTTTTCCTCATGTCGAAGGGGAATCCACGCCGCAGCGGCCGGCGACCGGACGCCCCGACGGCGCGCCGGCGTCGGTGCACGCCCGTACGCGTCTGGCGGCCGAGAAGCATCTCTTCGCCGCATGCCAGGGAACGCAGATGGCGCCCGTCGTTCTGCGCTCGGGCACCCTCTATGGTCGCGGAGTGTTGATGATCGAAGCCGCGCGCTGGCTGCTGCGGCGCCGCCTGCTCGCGGTCTGGACGCATCCGACCTGGTACCATATGCTCTCGCTTCCCGATTTCCTGAGCTGCGTGCAGGCTGCCATCGAGCGCGAAGGCATCTCGGGCATCTACAATCTCGGCGACGATGCGCCGATGTTGCTCCAGGACGTGCTCGATGAGATGGCGCTCCACTGGGGCTACCGCCGGCCGTGGCGGCTGCCGCGATGGACGTTCTTCGCGGCGGGTGGCGCGTGCGAGCTCCTCGCGACGCTCTTTCAGACCGCGTCGCCCCTGACCCGGGACTTCATCGAGATCGGAATGGTCTCACACACGTCCGACACCGCACGCATGAAGCGGGACCTGCTGCCGCACCTCGCGTATCCGTCGCTGAGGGAAGGCCTGTCTTTGCTTTGACGATGCCTAAAGGAGACGCGAACTGGGGATATCTCTTGGTAGAATCCGTGGCTGGCAATATATATAATAGAGTCACAGCGGCGTTGGTGGCAGCAGGTGAACACTCTACCTCGGTGAATCGTAGGGTTACGTAGCCATCCGCCGGAGGGAGACTATGCGCAGGGGCCGGGCACCGCTCGCCGTTGCTGTCATTCTCGCCATCGGGCTGTTGGCGCCGCCCGCCCTGGCCCAGCCCGCACCGGTCTCCCCAGCCCAACCCAACCCGCCCACACTCGCCCAGTCACCCGAGTTTGGCGTCGCCCTCTTCGTAGAGACCTATCGTGTGCTCCGCGACGAGAGCCTGGCGATCCCCACGTCCGAGAGCCTGTTGCGCGGCGCCGAAGCCGGCCTGCGCGCGCTGCTCCGCGAGGAAGGCCAGGCCCAGGCCGCTCTGACCGCGTTGACCTTCACCGGAGACGAGCGCGCCGATCTCGAGCAGGCCGTGCAGCGCATCGAGCAGGTCCAGCATCTGTCGCGGGCCCGGCCGGTGGCCGTGGTCTACGCGGCGGTCAGCGGCATGGTGGCCTCGCTGCGGGATCCCAACAGCGCGTTCTTCTCGCCGGAGGCCTTTGCGCAGTTCGTGCGCCGGACGACCCAGGGCGACCAGGTGGTGGGCGTCGGGATCATCATTGAAGACAAGTCCGGACAGCCTGCCATCACCGAGGTCATCGAGGGGTCGCCTGCCAGCGAGGCCGGCCTGCGCGGCGGCGACGTGATCACGGCCGTTGACGGTACGCCGACGACCGGCCAGTCGCTCGAACAGGTCAGCGCGATGATCCGCGGCGCCGAAGGGACGCCGGTCGTGCTGACGATCCGACGCGAAGGCCAGAGCGCGCCGCTCGTCCTGACGATCACCCGACGCCGGATCCAGGTGCGCGTGTTGAGCACACGGATGCTGCCGTCCGGGATCGGCTATATGCGCCTGACGCAGTTCACCCAGCCCTCATCTGAACTGGTGGCCAATGGCCTCAGGCAGCTCATGCAGGAAGGCGCCAAGGGGATTGTGCTCGATCTGCGTGGCAACCCCGGCGGCCTGCTGGAGGCGTCGGTAAACATTGCGAGTCATTTCCTCGACCGCGGTGTCGTCACCACGCTCGAGTCCGGACGCGGCCAGTCCACCGCCTACGCCGTGCGGCCGCGTGAGCCGAAGTATTCCGGTCCGCTCGTCCTGCTGGTCGACCGCGGCAGCGCCAGCGCATCCGAGGTCGTCGGCGGCGCGCTGCAGGACAGCGGCATCAAGCTCGTGGGGACGCGGACATACGGCAAGGCGACGGTGCAGGCCGTGTACCGTTTCCGCGACGGCAGCGGGCTGCGCCTGACCATCTCCCGCTACCTGACCCCGACGGGCCGTGACCTCGAAGGTCAGGGTCTGTCACCCGATGTGGAGGTGGCCTCCGCCGGCGCGGCGATCGGCAGTTCCGATGACGTGCAGTTGACCCGCGCGGTGGCGCTGGTCACCCAGGCCGCCGCACAGCCGATGCTCCGGCCGGGTGGCTATCGGGTCTGGGAGCGCGAGCGTAACCTGGCAGCGTGGAATCTTCCCGACCGCCCGGCCAGTCTTCTCGGAATCGTCGGCCGCCAGATCTGGTAACGCGAGGAAGAGTAGGAGTTCGCCTGATCATCTAGGAAATTACTCGCGGGAGGCCGGTGGTAGCAGTATCGGCCGCCCGCGGAGTTTTTTCGTGCCGACCTTCGGGATCATCCGCCGCAGCGCCTACCACGACTCCGTCGCGCTCATGCTCGCGCAGCGCGAGGCCAAAGAGCAGCCCGGGGTTGAAGAAGTTGGCCTCGTGATGGCCACTGAGGCGAACAAAGCGTTGCTGCGGGACAGCGGCCTCGATTTTCCTGCGCTCGCCGACGCTGGCCCCGATGATCTCGCCCTCGTGGCGCGCGCCGCTACGGCCGACGCGGCGCAGGCCGCGCTTGCGCGCGCGCAAGAAGCCCTGACGCGACGGCGTGCATCGCCGTCGGGGGATGCCCACCGCCCGCGGACGATTGCCACCGCGCTCCGAATCTTGCCGGAGGCGTCACTGGCGGTCATCTCCGTCCCCGGCCGGTTCGCGCGCGCCGTCGCCCTGGAGGCGCTCGACGCCGGGCTGCACGTTCTGATGTTCTCGGACAACGTTCCCATCGAGCACGAACTCGAGATGAAGTCCCGCGCCGGTGAACGCGGCCTGCTCCTGATGGGACCGGACTGCGGCACCGCCATTATCGGGGGAGCCGCCCTCGGGTTTGCCAACCGCGTGCGGCCCGGGCGGATCGGCCTCGTGGCGGCTGCCGGCACCGGGCTGCAGGAGGTCGCGTCTCTGATCCACCGGTTTGGCGGCGGGATCGCCCACGCAATCGGCACCGGGGGACGCGACCTCTCGCCGGCCGTACAGGGTGCGACCATGCTCCAGGGCCTGCGGGCGCTCGCCCTGGACCTGGCGACGGAGGCCATCGTGTTGATCAGCAAGCCGCCGTCGCCCGAGGCCGGCGGACGGATTCTTGCCGCCGCTGCCGCGTGCGGCAAACCGGTTATCGCGGCGTTCATCGGCAGTAAAGTCGAGAGTGGCGGCACGGTTGTGAGTGCCGCTACTCTCGAAGACGCCGCAAGGCTTGCGGTGCGCCGTGCGTATGGGATCGAGGTTCCCGCCGCGACGCTGCGGTCACTGCCCGCCCAGGAGGCGGGCCGGCTCTCCGCGGGGCAGCGGTATCTGCGCGGACTCTACAGCGGCGGCACGCTGTGCTACGAGGCGCTGGTGCTGCTGCGCCGCTATCTCGGCCGCATCCGTTCGAACACGCCGCTGCACCCGGCCGATGTGCTCGACCCGGTCACGCGCAGCCGGGAGCATTCGGTCATCGACATGGGGGGCGATGAGTTCACGCAGGGCCGGTTGCACCCGATGCTCGATCCCAGCCTGCGGCTGCAGCGGTTGCAACAGGAGGCAGGCGATCCCGAGACCGCGATCCTGCTCCTCGACGTCGTGCTCGGCTACGGGGCGCACCCCGAGCCTGCGGCGGTGCTGACTCCGGTCCTGCGCGATCTCCACCGGGCCGCCGCCGCCGCGGGGCGGCACCTCAGCGTGGTTGCGTCGGTCTGCGGCACCGACGACGATCCGCAGAATTTCAGCGCCCAGCGGGATGCGCTGATCGATGCGGGCGCGCTCGTCGAAGACAGCAACGCGCGCGCGGCGCGTCTGGCCGGGCTGATTGCCGAAGCCCACGGCAGCCGGCCCGCACACGGGTCCTCCGACGCCTCGGACGGCATTCCGATCGCCGCCGCTTCATCTGCCCCACCGTGGCCGGAGGTCGGACCGATCGGCACTCTGCTGCGCGAGCGGCCCGCGGTGATCAACATCGGCCTCGAGCTCTTTGCCGAGAGCCTGCAGACGCAGGGGGTGCCGGTCGTCTCTGTCGACTGGCGGCCTCCGGCCGGCGGCAAGCAGCACCTGCTCGACCTGCTCGACAAACTCGAAGCCTGACTTCCGCTCGAGAGCGACCCTACGGCTTCACAAAGGTTACAGGGCATCCGTTGCCCAAGACATACCGGCCGACCAATCGCGCGGGCCGAAGGTGGGTCACGCCGTGAGTATGAACATCAACGACGCGAATCAGGATGTGCTCGACCGGATCCTGGCCGGACAACCGTTGTTGACGGGCGTCGGCCGTGCACTCGACCTCATCCCCGGCATGCAGCCGAACCTCATCCTCCATGCGGGGCCCCCGATCACCTGGGATCGGGCATCGGGGCCGATGCGCGGGGCCATTGTAGGCGGGCTGCTCTTCGAAGGCCTGGCGCACACCGAGGCCGAGGCGGTGGCCCTAGTCGAGCGCGGCGAGGTCCGCTTCGATTCGTGCCATCACCACGCCACGGTGGGGCCGATGGCCGGCGTCACCACGGCGTCGATGTGCGTGTACATCGTCGAGAACCGCGCGTTTGGCAACCGGGCGTTTTCGAACCTCAATGAAGGCTACGGCAAGGTTCTGCGCTATGGCGCGTTCAGCGAGGATGTGCTGGCGCGGCTGCGGTGGATGACCGGGACGCTAGGCCCGGCGGTCGGCGAGGCCCTGCAGCGGGCGGGTGGTCTGGACATGAAGGGGTTGATCGCGCGGCAGCTCACCATGGGTGATGAGGGACACAATCGCAACACGGCGGGGTCGGCCACCTTCGGGCGGCTGCTCGCCCCGCACCTGGCGCGCGTGGGTCTGCCGGAGACGGCACTGGAGCAAGTCCTGCG
>JBQTJP010000185.1:0-1962 GCA_052386995.1 Armatimonadota bacterium | reverse complement strand
CGGCGGTCGAGAGCAGGTACAACATGTCGAAGTGGCGTGTGGCGCCGGCGGCCGCGGCGCCGGGATGAAAGACCGCATGATCGCCCACATCGGCGCGCCGTATTCTACGCCGGGTTGGGGTATGGCGAACCTGACGGCGGCGACGTTTCCGTGCGGCTACGATATCCAGAACCTGGATGTGCACTACACCATTGCGGTGACCAACAAGGGCCCGTGGACCGCGTCGCGCGGCTACGGCAAAGAGGCGACGAACTTCGTCATGGAGCGCGTCATGGATCTGGTGGCGGCGCGCCTGGGAATGGATCCGGCCGAGGTTCGTCTGCGCAACCTCGTCCCCGCGACAGCCTTTCCGTACCGGACCGCGACCGGGCTGGTCATCGACAGCGGCGACTATCACGCCACGCTGAAGCAGGCGATGGACCTCGCCGGCTATCGGCGCTGGCGCGTGGAGCAGAGTCGGCTGCGCGGCGAGGGCCGCTTGATCGGCATCGGCCTGGCCTGCGAGCTCACGCCCGAAGGCGGCAGCCTGCCGCGGTCGCTCGTGGCCGGCTACGACACGTCGACGGTGCGCGTCGATCCATCCGGGAAGGTCACGGTGCTGACCGGTGTGACCAGTCCGGGGGGCGGTAATGAGACCGGCATCGCGCAGGTGGTCGCCGATGCGCTCGGCGCCGATATTGGCGACATCCGGGTCGTGCAGGGTGATACTGATGCGTGTCCGTACGGGTTCGGCAACTACAGCGGCCGGAGCATGATCGTTGGGGGCGCATCGGCCGCGATGGCAGCAGGAGAAGTACGGGAGAGGATGGCGAAGGTCGCTGCCGTCTTACTGGGGGTCGATCCGCAGGCGCTGGTCTTCGAGCGGAGTCGGATCTCCCCATCGGGGCCGCCGACGCGCGCGCTCACCTTTCGGGAGGTGGCCTACGCCCTCTACACCCGCGCGTACGAGATCGCGGGCATCGTGGAGCCATCGCTGGAAGCGACGCGGACCTACAAGCCTCCGCACATTCGGCACACCCCAGACGAGCACGGCAGGGTGAACCCCTACCCCACCTATTCCAACGGGGCGTTCATCGCGGTGGTGGAGATCGATCCCGAGACCGGCAGGGTCCGCGTGCTCCACATGACCGCGGTGCACGACTGCGGCGTGATGATCAACCCCGCGCTCGTCGAGGGCCAGATCGTCGGTGCGGTCGCCATGGGGATCGGCGCCGCGCTGGGTGAAGAGGTGCGCTACGGAGAGGACGGCGCGCGGCTGACGACATCCTTTAAGGAATACCTGATGCCGCGGGCGCCCGACGTGCCGGCCATCGCGATCGGCCATGGTTCCACGCCGAGTCCCTACACGCTGCTTGGGACCAAAGGGGGCGGCGAGGCCGGCGTCGGCGGTGCGACCGCGGCGGTGGTCAACGCGGCGGCCGATGCCCTGTCACCACTGGGTGTGCAGATCCTTGAGCTGCCGCTGCGGCCGCCGGCGATCTGGCGCCTCATCCAGCAGAGCCGCGGCGCGGCTGGCGCGGGCCGCGACGGCGCTGCGTCCATCGAGCCGGAAGAGATGCGCTGAATGCTGGCCATGCCGGCGTACCACGTGCCCAAGAGCCTCGATGAGGCACTATCTCTCTTGCACCGGCTGGGTCCGGACGCGACGGTTCTCGCCGGCGGCCAGGATGTCGTTCCCTTGATGAATCAGGGCCGCCTGCATCCGTCTCACCTCGTCGACCTCAAGGCGTTGCGGGGCCTCGCTACGGTGCACGCTGGCGACGGCACGGTGACAATCGGCGCGCTTGTGCCGCACCGAGAGATTGAGCGCTCCGAGTTGCTCCGTGTCCGATGCGGGCTGCTCGTCGAGGCGGCTGCGCAGATCGGCGGGGGGATGCAGGTGCGCAACCGCGGGACGATCGGCGGTGCGGTCTCTTCGGGCAACCCGGCCTACGACTTTGCGCCCTGCCTTGTGGCCATCGA
>JBQTJP010000184.1:0-7506 GCA_052386995.1 Armatimonadota bacterium | reverse complement strand
CCGATCGATGGTGCGACCGTCATGACCGGGCTCGGGCCGCTGGCATCGATGGCGTAGGTTTGCGACTCGGCGCCGTAGACCGAACTGCCCGCGGGATAGGTCTGGGTGGTCCCTGCATCCAGTGTCAAGGTCGACGCGCCCTGATTCACACTCGCGATGATCACATACTCGCCGGTCGTGGTGTTCTGGTGGAGGATGTAGGCTTGCATCCCCGCGACGAAGTTCGTGACGGTGTCCACCGTGATGACGATGTTCCCTGCGGGGACCAGGGTGGTCATGCTTCCGATGGCGCACCTGGTGTTGGCGCGGACCGTAATGCTGTCCGTGGTTCCAGTGTTTGCCCCGGCCAGGGGTCTGATGTTTGAGGGCCCACATCAGGCAAGCAGGCGCCCGCGAATCGCACGTCACGAGACAGCAGGTCGAGGGCGGCTCGGAGGTTCTGCTGCGTCTCCAAACGCTGTCCGTCGTTCAGCCAGGACCGGCTGACGAAGCCATGGCCGGTTATCGCGGTGAAGACCACGGTCGAGCCCAGCGCGACCGCGACGAGCACCTCCATCAGCGAGTAGCCGCCTTGAGTCTTACTGGCTGAGGTTGGTGAAGATCGTCTCCGCCACATAAGTTTGCGTCCCTCGTATGACCCACGTCAGCGTGACCCGGATACGCTTCATGTTCGGTGCGGGATCGTTCGCGGTCACGACCCGCTCGAGCGTATAGCTGTTGCTTCCCACGACCAGGGTCGTGGGGGCTGCCGACGCGATGTCGTCGAAGCGCATGTCGCGAAGGACCTCGAGTTCCTTCTGGGCTAGCGCCGCCGCCTCGGTGGCGCGACGGCTCACCGTCCCCTGGGTGCTGGTGGCCATGAGCAGCGCGGCCGTCGAGGCGATCGCGAAGACCATGATGAACGTCGCCAGAAGCACTTCGAGCAGCGTGAACCCGTTGCGTCGCGCTCGCGTTCCGGTTTTCACTGGATCTGCACCATCCCGGTCGACCGTACGAGGATCTGTCTGCTCCATCCCCGGTCGGTGTCGAGCATCGTGAACGTCGTGTCGCCGGTTGTGAGTCGGCCGCGGCTGTCAAACGTCGACACCAGGCCCACGCTCCCGGACCCGAACGCCACGCTCGTCCGCAGGCCCACCGTACGCTCCACCGTTGGGAACGTCCAGGTGATCCCCACCAGCGTCCCGCGTTCGATGACGTACTGCGAACTGGTGGCCACCCGCAGGCGGTACTGTCCAGTCCGGCCCCTGGCCAGCATGCGCGTCACCTCAAGGTTCGCCTTGAACTCGTCAAGGTCAGCGGTGAAGTTATTGGGACGAGTATTGAGACGAGGGACCAAGAGCACTAGCACGAGGGCGATGATTGCCGCGACGACCGCGAGTTCAAGTAGACTGAACCCAGCGGTCTTGTCAGACCTGAACTCCGGCACGCCTTATCCCCGGCATGTTGTATGCCCGGGGGCGCGCGCGCCTAGCTCGCTGATTTGTGCCGCGCAGGGGCTGGGTCTGGGGCGCCCGGCCGCTCAGCCGCCCAGAATGATTGGCAGGACTAGCGCCATAACCACGACCAGCGTCCACAGCGCCGGCGCAGAAGTGAGCAGTTGTTCTTTGCGATGCGCGACGCGCGCGGCTTCTGCGTGCGAGCGGGGAATCCACCAGGGGTTCTGGCGAGCTTCGAGCAGATGAAAGACCACACCCAGCCCTGCACCATAGGCGAGGTGGCCGATCAGATTCGCGAACAGCCCCGCGGCCGCCGTGGCCGTCCACATGGGTGACGCGCCCAGCAGCAGCGGCATCAATGTCAGCGGCCCCAGGATCCACCAGAAGAACCCATACGCCACGCCCCATCCCAGGCCGGAGCTGAGGTCATAACTCTGACGGCGGAAGAGCACGCCGTAGGCGGCGCCGATGACGAGGGCGATGCCCAGATTCACGACCAGGCCGGTGGTCGCGGAGTTCGATCCGATGAGTCTCGCAACGGTCGGAAGGAACCCGATGCGCAACATGACGGCCGAGAAGAGCAGACCGCCGGCCAGGCCGGCCAGCGCCCCGCGCGCCAGCGCGCGCAGTCCTTCGATGCCAAGGCCTTCTTGATCGCGGCCCATCCTGATATCGGCAAACAGCAGCCGCACGAGTCCATCGAGCCATTGGTACGCAACGGCCACAGCGGCGCCGAGGAGGAGATAGCCCGGGAGCATGGCAAACGCCACCCGGGCCTGCTCCAACGACCAGATCAGACCGCGGCCCTCGATGAGCGGCAGCAGGGTCAGCGCACCGCCCACCCATACCACGAAACCGTACGTGGTCCCTCGGACGAGTCCCGGGCCGACCCCTTCGAGGGGACGAGGATAGAAGAGGGCAAAGATCACCCCAGCGCTCAACCCGAGCGGCATCGTGACAGGCGACGCATCGACCAGCCGTCCCAGCAGCCATGTGCCAATCAGTCCGGCCAGCGCGCCGCGGGCCAACGCACCCGGGGTCACGCCGTACTCACTGTGACGCGTCCGTCTGATGGCGGCCAGCGCCAGCCCTGTGCTCACACCATAGATCAGATGTCCGAGCAGGCTGGCGAACGCTTCCTGCGCAGAGTGCACGTCCCAGGCCAGAAAGCCGCCGGTCAACAGCGGCATGAGCGTGAGCGGACCCAGGAACCACCACAGTGCGCCGTAGGTCAGGCCCCAGAACAGAGCCTCACCGCCGCCGGAGCGCTGGTAGCGCATCAGCACTCCGAAGCCGGCCCCCAGCACAGCGGCGACCGTTACATGCATGAGGAAGTCTACGAGGACCGAGTCGGCGCGCACCAGCGAGGCCGTGGCAGGCAGGGCGCCGATGCGAGACAGCGCGGCGCCTGAGATCACGCCGCCGATGAGGCCCGCCAGCGCGCCGGGCAGCAGTCCCTGCCGTGTGAAGTCACGCAGCATCATGTGACCCGCTCTCCCGCGGCGGGTTGACCGGTCGCGGCCTGTGCGGCTGCGCCGGCACCCGGCCGCTCGTCGCTGAGACCGAGCGTCTGGGTGAGCGTCGGTGTGGACGCCTGATCGGTGAGCGCGATGTCGCGTGGGAAGAACAGGTCGATCGTCCAGTCAAGCGCCACACGCACTTTCTTCTCCAGGCCTGGGAGCTTGCTCAGGTAGATCGTGCGCCACATGAACCAGGCCAGAAAGCCGGAGAACTTGAGCCCGCGGATCTCGGCCACGGCGGTGCGGTGCCCCAGGGCAACCAGAATCCCGACGGCACGGAACCGGAACCGGGCCGGCGGCGCGCCGCGCTGGACCGCCGCGATGTTCTCGGCAACCATCTTGCCCTCGCGCAGTGCGTGCTGAGCGGTTGGCGGACAGGGCTGGCCCTGGTTGTAGATATCCGGCACCTGGGCGCAGTCGCCGACGGCCCAAACCTTCGGGACCCCGGTGACCTGCAGAGTGTCGGATACGATCACGGCGCCCGCTCGATTCCGCTCGCACGGCAGCGCTTTGAGGAGCGGATGCGGCTGATTACCGGCGGTCCAGACTAGAGTCCGCGTCGGCACCTGCGCGCCGTCGGCGAGCAGCACGCCTCCCGTTGTCGCTCCGCCAACGCGCGTGTTGAGGAGAAACTCGATGCCGCGGGCGCGCAGCTTCCGCAGGGCGTAGTCGGCCAGTCCGGCGCTGATCTCGGGCAGGATCCGGGCGCCGGAATGCACCAGCACAAAACGCGCCTCTCCGGGCGGGATCTGAGGAAAGTAATGCAGCACACTCTGCACCAGGTCGAACAGTTCCGCGATCATCTCCGTGCCGGCAAACCCGCCGCCCGCGACGACGAACGTGAGCATCCGCCGCCGTTCCTCCGCGTTGGGTTCAACGTCCGCGCGCTCGAGCGCGCCGATGACGTGATTGCGCAGCGCGGTCGCGTCCTGCAGCGTCTTCAGCGTGAACGAATTGTCTTCCAGCCCCGGGAGGCCATAGAAGTTTGGCACGGACCCAAGGGCCAGCACGAGGTGATCGTATGGCAGCGCCTCGGCCGGGGCCGTGGGGCTCGTCCGGATCTGGACGACCCGGGCAGCGATGTCGATTGTCTCCACGTCGGCCCGGCGAAACCGCGTGTGCGGGAGGGCGGCACGCACCGGCGCGCTGATATGCTGCGGCTCCAGGCCGCTGGACGCGACCTCGGCAAGCATCGGCGTGAACAACAGATAGTTGCTCTGGCTCACCAACGTAATCTCGAAGCGTACATCGCGTGAGAAGAGCTGCTCAAGCCGCTGTGCAGCGCTGACGCCCCCAAAACCCCCGCCCAGAATCACGACCCGGGTCGTCGCGGCCTCGGCGGTTTCAACGGGGTCGCGCGCGGCGGCGGGACGCGCGCGCAGGTAGAGGGTGACCAGCATGTAGTAACTCAGTCCGGTGAGCGCCCCGTACAGTACGTGGCCAACCAGACTGGGGAGCGCCGCGTTGGCTTCCTGGAGAGACCACGTCGGGCCGTTGCCCGTCAGCGCGGGGACGAGCGTGAGCGGCCCGATCATCCACCAGAGCAGGCCGTAGAGCACGCCGCTGCTGATTGTGGGCGCGTAGCCAAGGGACTGATATCGGAAGATCGCGCCGAAAGTGGCGCCGATGAAGATCGAGATCACCAGATCCAGCGCCACGCCCGCGCCCAGCGACGTGACGCCGACCAAGCCGGAAGTAGCGGCCCGCAGGCCCTGCGCCTGTTGGGCCCACGAGAAGACCAGCCCCCCGATGAATCCCGCTGCGGCGCCCGCTACGACGTCACGGCGCAGGGAGGGTGACACGGCGCGTCCCCGCCTCACATCTACTTGAGCGTGTCGTTAATGACTGACAGCAGTGCCTGAGTGGCCTTGGCGGCCGCCTTGGCTTCCGCCAGGTCATTGCGCGTGACCCCCGCGGCGGCGAGCGAATCGGCATGCTCGATGACGATCGTGAAGGTTGCGCCGCCTGGCGCCGAGCGGAGATCTTGGAGGATGCCGTTGCCCTGTCCCTGACAGACATGCCCCCAGGCCCGGTTGAAGTTCTTGCCGTTTGGCCCCTCGATACAGTTCAGGGCGTGACCGAGGTGCTGGCGCACGTAACCGGCGGAATCCCCGGCGGCGGCAAAGCCGGCGTGTGTGATCGCCGTCTTCAACTGCACCTTTACGCCCCCGCCCGGTGCGACGGTGGCTCCGGGAGGCTTCCCATAATCGGCCTGAGAGTACGTTGGCGCTCCGGCCCCGAGCACGAGCACGGCGGCAACCACGAACCCCGCGATCGATTTCATGATGGCTCACCTCCTGTCAAATCTGCGTTGCCATGGCACTGTAACGGTTCAACGCCGTCGCGCCGCTCCCCTATACATACGTATTCGCGGCTCGGCGTCAAACGGTCGGCTTCATTAACTCTTCATCGAAAGTAGTCTATGCTGGCGCCGTACAAGGGGTTGAGTTCACGCGGGCCAATAGTAGTAGCGATCGCCTGCTGATCTGGAGGGAGACTCATGACACACCGACGTTCGATCCGTGCCGTATTGTCGATTCTCATCGTGGCCGCGTTGTTCGGGGCGGCGAGTCCGTCTGACGGGCAGGCGGCTCCCGGCCGGCCGGCAAAGACTGGCCCGATTTTGCTCCTACGGTCCGGGACCGTCGACCGTCAGGCGCAAACGGTCACACTGCCGCTGCTGGCCGGCCGTATGAAAGACGGCAAAAAGGTCTGGTACGTCATGACCGATACGAGCGACGGACGCATCGCCGCGCAGCGGGGGCTCAACCACTCGGCAAAGCTTTCCAACGCGCCCGCCGGCGGTGCGCGGCTGGCGACGCGAGAGCGGGACGGGACACTCATATTCGAGAAGGGCACGGTCGATTTCTCGCCCGTCCGCACCGTGGTTGCAGGAAGCGGTACTCGTCCGTTTCCCCCAAAGACGGCGCAGCCCGGGGCGGTCGCGGATCGGGACTACACTCCGCTCGTACGCATCCAGGGCAGCGGCGATGCCGTATACAACGCGCCGATCGTCGCTTTCGGCGTGGAGGACCGTCAGATCGCATTTTGTGACGGCAGGCCGGACCTCACGCTGGTGCATGACCGTGTGGTGAAAATCTGCCCTGAGAAGGGGACCGTCACCCTTGCGCTGACCCCCGGGTTCAGTGCCGGTCGGGAGGTCCTCTACATCAGCACCGAGGGTACGGACCCTGGTGTGGCGGCGATGGAAGCGGCCACGTTCGCGCCGCGTCTGGCAGAGGCCGCGCCCGTGGGAGGGTACGGCGAGCATAGCCAGGTCGAGGAGATCGTGGTCGTGGTCAACGGTCCGACCGGCCGAAGCAACCCGAGGCGGCAGGGGATTTTCAGCGCGCTTGCGGATGGACAGCCGCCGCTCAACATCGTCGGAGCCATCCCGACACTCGGCGAGGGGTATAGCCCACTCTGGAGCGTGAACCTGGCCGTGTGGAGCCAGCGCGCGTCCCAGGGCCGTAGATCGCGCGTGACCGCCCAGTCGCAGGTGCACGATCTGGTACGGCGCGGTTTGATCACAGGACCCGATGGGAAGCCGTTTGGCCCCGCAGGGGTCATTGTGAACTGTCCGATCGTGCAGCGCCTGGAGTGAGGGGCTTGCCATGATTGGTCTTCTTCAGCAACCCGAAGCGCTGATCAGCCTGGTGACGCTGACGTTGTTGGAGATCGTCCTGGGCATCGACAATGTCATCTTCATCTCAATCCTCGTCGGCCGGCTTCCTCGCCAGGAGCAGCCGCGCATCCGGCGGATCGGACTGCTGCTCGCCCTGGTCATGCGGCTGGGACTCCTGTTCGCGATCACCTGGATCATGCGCCTGACGGTGCCGCTGTTCGCGGTCCTGGGCAAGAGCTTTTCCGGACGCGACCTGATCCTGCTGGGCGGCGGCCTCTTCCTGCTGGCCAAGGCGAGTTACGAAATCTATGACAAGCTCGAGGGCGCCCATGTCGCCAACCCGGCGGCCGGCCGGGTCTCGCCCGCGCTCTGGGTCCTTGCGCAAATTGCCCTGCTGGACATCGTCTTCTCGCTCGACTCGGTCATCACCGCCGTGGGGCTGGCGCCGCATGTGATCATCATGGTGATTGCCATGGTGCTGGCGGTGGCCGTCATGCTCGTCTTCGCCGGTCCCATCGGCGACTTCGTCGACCGTCATCCGAGCATGAAGATCCTCGCGTTGAGTTTTCTGATTCTCATCGGGGTCTTGCTCATCGTGGAAGGCATGGGGGAACACCTGAGCAGGGGATACGTGTACTTTGCGATGGCGTTCTCATTCGGGGTGGAGCTGCTCAATATGCGGATACGCAGGAGGCAGCAGCCGGTGGTCCTCCACGGCCGCTACGAGCCGCGCCCCTCGTCAGGGGGCTGACGGACCGCGACCCGGACCCGGCGACGGTATGCGAATCCTCAACCTCTTGCGTCTGGAGATGCTCCCGGTCATCCGGCGGCTCCCCGCCTACATACGCGTCGCGCTGGCGCTCGCGCGCGAGCCCGCGCTGCGCCGGCTCCACAAGGCGCTGCTCCTCGGTGGCGTCGCGTACGT
>JBQTJP010000183.1:0-11323 GCA_052386995.1 Armatimonadota bacterium | reverse complement strand
GCCCATATCATGGAAAAACTCAACCTGCACGACCGCACCGAACTGGTCCGTTATGCCATCCGCAAAGGCCTGATCGAGGCCTAAGCTCGTGGGGCTATCCCTCCTTATAAGATCCGATAGTCACCACGCGTCGCCACGCCTTCAAGGTGCTTCACACCCCGGGCCACAGCCCCGATCACGTCTGCCTCTTTGAGGAGCGACAGGGCTGGTCACCACAGTGTTCTGCGGCAGCGGCAAAGTCGTTGACGATGGCAAGACGATGCTTCAGCGGAAGCTCGACTTCTGGGAGCGCCTGCGCGACCAGGCGCGGGCGCTAGCCGCTCAGGGGAGGTCTCCGCAGCAGATCCGTCGCCGGCTCCTGGGGCGGGAGGGGACGTTCCGGATCATTACCTTCGGGCATTTCTCCAAGCAGAACCTGATCGACAAGCTCCTCGCGGACGAAAGCGCAGCAGGGCAATGATCACTTGCGATACGCCTCGCGCCGGTGTCGGACGTATTGGATTTCGACGACGTCCGCGTCGATGATGCGATAAATGATCCGGTAGTCGCTCGTACGAAGTTTCCAGTACCCTTTCCAGTCGCCGTGCAAAGGGTCTCCGGATTTCGGTTCGTCAATCAATGCGTCCAGCGCAACCTCGATCTTCCGGCGGGCTTCCGAAGGCAGTCTGCGAATATCTCGGACTGCCCTGCGGGTAAAGCGGAGATCGGCCACTAACGCCGTTTTCGAAGCATTCGGAGAGGTGAATGCCCAAAGACCTCTTCATAGGTGTACACTCGCCCGGCCTTTGCGTCGGCCTGCGCCTCCCGCAGCGCCCTCAGCGCTCCTGGGTCGGCCATTTCTTCCAGCGTGGCCATAAGCGCATTGTACTCTTTGGCCCCGAGAAGGACGGCGGCGGGCACCCTGTCGCGAGTGATGACGACCTGTTCGCCCTCTTCAGCCCTCCGGATCAGCCTGGCCAGGCGCTGGTGGGCTTCTTTGACGCCGACAATCTTGGCCACCGGTCACCACCTCGAGTTTCAGTATATACCTTGGTATGAATATTGGTCAACACCTTGCCGGAGAGCTATGCGGCCCCCGACGGCCCCATCACACTCGGGCGTGAGGGCTAGGCCACCTTTACCAGTCTGACTCTGGTGTCGTAGAAGACCGCGCTGGCGCCGACCGGATCGGAGAGGCAGGTGTCCTTCAACACCCCTCAGACTAGGCGGCGGGCTGCGGCACTGCCAATCGGGCGCAGGACGTATTCTGCTAAAGAACCGATCGGGCCGCACATGAAGCACATCGTTCCGGGAGGCCGGGACCTCAGCGGGTTCTCGACCTCCCGGTCGTTCGCGAAGCGGCCTGTACGGGGACTGTCAGGCCGCCCCGGGCGAGATGTTCCCAGCGTACGCTAGCGTCTCGGCAGCACCACCAGGTACCCGACCATCGTCGGCAGGTGAGCCGAGCAGACGATGCGGTAGAACCCCTGTCGCGGCGCGCGGAAGTTTACCGTCGTGATCTGCCCGCGCTTGACGTTGAAGGCGGGCACGTTGATTCCTTCGATCAGTGACTGGTGCTCCGCGCCGTTGATGCCCAGGATCTCCAGCGTGACATCATCGCCCTCCTGGGCCAGGATGAACCCCGGCTGCCACTGATAAGCCGAGACTTCCCAGCGCCCCGATGCGTCCGGCGCCTTCAACACGTAGCCCGGGCCTTGCGGCAGCGGCGTCGCGGGAAACGCCTCGGCCGTGACCGCGGTGCCGCCCTTCGGCTCGACCGCGGCCATGTAGATCGTGCGCTTCGTCGGCGCAGGCGACCCTGCCCCCGTACCCGGCAGCGTCAGGGCCAGCGCGCCTACCAGCAGACCAAGTCCGACGATTACTGCCACGCGTGTGCGTATCATGATGCGTCACCTCCCTTGACTCCATCGTGGCCCACCCCTGGGCAGGGCAGCCATCGGGTGCCGAACGGATTTTTGGCTGAAGAAAATCAGGTCTATACTTGTCTAGGACAAGTGAGGTGAAAACCATGACTGGTCGCGATATCGCCATCGTTGCCTTGGTGGTCGTCGGCGTCCTCGTCCTGCTGCCATTGCTCGGCGGCATGGGCATGATGGGCGGGTGGGGGATGATGGGCGGACCCTGGTCCGGCGGAGGTTGGGGATGGATGGGTGGCATGCAACTCTTGGGCTTCCTCTTCTGGGTGCTCGTTCTGGTGGGTGTTGGGTTCGTCGTGACCTCACTGGTGCGACGTGACGGCGCCGCCCCGCCGGCAGGCCCGGGCGAGGCTCCGCTGGAGATTCTCAAGCGGCGGCTGGCAAAGGGCGAGATCACCCGTGAGGAGTACGACGCCCTGAAGAAGGAGCTCTCGTAGGGAAACCGGCGATGCAGAACAGGCTGCGCTTGGGTGTCCTGCTTATCGCCATTGGAATTCTGGGCCTGCTCATCCTGAGTGGATTGAGCTGGGGGTGGGGAGGTACCGACTGGTGGCGCTGGCATCATGGCCCGCTGATGCGCGGCGAAGTGCTTCCGCCCATCGCCGGCGCCAGGACGATCGACATTGTTGCCGGCGATTTCTCCTTCAAACCGGCCGAGATTACGATCAAGGCCGGCGAGGTGGTAAATCTCAAACTCGTCAACCAGGGCGTGACCGTGCATGATCTGGTGGTGCCGGCTCAAGGCATCTGGATGGTGGTGCCTCCGGAGCAGTCGACGACAAGCGGGTTCAGATCCGACCTGCAGGGCGAGTACCAGTTTTTCTGCAGCGTCCCGGGACATCGGGAAGCCGGCATGGTCGGCCGGATTGTCGTGAGCCCATAGAGGCGATCCGCCCAGGGCTAAGACGACGACCACCTTCCTGGTCCTGCAGACATTCCTGGCGTGCCGACCAGATTTCTCGAGATCAATCATGGTTATGTGTTGCCTGTCATGCACGGTTGGTGTATCCTTGGCCACGAAGGGGAGTAGCCGCGGAGCCTGACTCCGTGTACGGGCCGTCAGCACGATCGCGCAAGTGATCCGGCCCGGCACCCATTGAACTGCGGGGGCGAGACCTTCGCTGCTGTGAGCACAAACGGCGGCGTAGGCCTCGCCTCTTCGTGTGTGTGCCCGCCGCCAGAGGAGGTCTATGGAAATGCCCGAATCGGTCGGCACCCCACTTCTGTGGGGCGGGTTCACGCTGTTCGTGCTGGCGATGCTCGCGCTGGATCTTGGGGTCTTTCACCGGAAGGCCCATGCCGTCAGCACCCGTGAGGCGCTTGGCTGGAGCGTCTTCTGGATCGCGCTGGCCCTCCTGTTCAACGTCGGTGTCTTCCGGTGGTTCGGGGCCGAGCGGGGGATGGAGTTTCTGGCAGGCTACCTCATCGAGAAGGCGCTCAGCGTCGACAACATCTTCGTCTTCCTGGTCATCTTCTCGTACTTCTCGGTTCCGGCAGCCTATCAGCACCGCGTGCTGTTTTGGGGCATCCTGGGCGCCATCGTCTTCCGCGTCATCTTCATCCTGGCCGGCGCGGCGCTGCTGCAGGCGTTCCACTGGGTGATCTATCTCTTCGGGGGGCTGCTGATCTATACGGGGATCCGGCTTCTGCGCGCGCCCGACCATGACGTGCATCCCGAACGAAATCCTGCCCTGCGGCTAGTCAGGCAGTACCTGCCGGTCACTCCCGACTTTCGCGGCCAGCGGTTCTTCCTTCGGCTGGACGGACGGCTCCTCGCCACACCGCTGCTGCTCGTCCTTGTCGTCATCGAGGCGACCGACATCGTCTTCGCCGTCGATTCCATTCCGGCCATCTTCGCGGTCACCAGCGACCCGTTCATCGTCTACACGTCGAACATCTTCGCCATCCTGGGTTTGCGGGCGCTCTTCTTCCTGCTGGCCGGCGTGATGACACGCTTTCATTACCTCAAGGTCGGGCTCGGGCTGGTCCTGACATTCGTGGGGGTCAAGATGGTGGCCAGCGACGTGTACACGGTCCCGATCGCCCTCTCGCTGGTCGTCATCGCCGCGCTTATCGCCGGGTCGATCATTCTCTCGCTGCTTCGGCCCGCGGTCGAGGCAGCGCCGGCTGCCCGGCGCGAAGGCAGCGTGCCGGGACCCGGGGCAGATCTCTGACCTGCTATGTGCCGACTTCCACCGCCACGGCCATGCCGGCCTCTCTGTGTCCCGGGATCGTGCAGATGGCTTGGTACGTGCCCGGCTTGAGGTCCAGTTCGAATCAGCGAGAGACTCCACTCGCATCCTACGAAATCGGGAGGTCTGACGTGGTTAAGCGGATGTTAAGCTGACGTTGTTCCAGGCGACTAGACCGGGAGCGTCACGACGAACCGGGCGCCGCGCTGCCCGCCGCGCGAGCGGTCGGCTTTGAAGAACCGGTCGAAGATATACGGCAGGTCATTGGGCGGGATGCCGGGGCCGGTGTCCTCCACGAGGATGGCGATGTGATCGCGGTGTGCCGCGACGGAGGCGGCCACGCGGCCGCCGGGCTGGGTGAACTTCAGCGAATTGTCGAGGAGATTTCCGAGGATCTGTACTATGCGGTCGGGATCTGATCCGCGCGCACGGTTAGATCGCGTACGGGGCCAGTGTACTCGAGCGCAATCCCCACCTGGGCGGCGCGCCCGCGGAACGAATCGACGGCGTCACGCGTAACCTGCGCAATGTCGACGCGCACAAGCCGCAGATACACTTGGCCGGATTCGATGGCTGAAAGATCCATCCCCGCATCGTGAGGATAGTGCGCCGCAGCTAGAAAGTGATTAAGGGAAGATTAACGTGGCTGGAAGGTGTCCAGAGGACCTAATTTAGATGTCCTTCAGCCGGCCCTCGGCGCGCTTGAGGAGCACCGCGTTGGTGGCGACGATGATCGATGAAGCGGACATCAGCAGCGCCGACCACTCCGGCCGGAGCATGATGCCGAAGCCAGGATACAGCACGCCGGCGGCGATCGGGATGGCCAGCACGTTGTAGATCGAGGCCCAGAAGAGGTTCTGCCGCATCTTGGTGACGGTGGCGCGCGAGAGGAAGATGGCGCGCAGGACGTCTGCGGGGTCCGAGCGCATCAGGACGACGTCGGCGGTCTCGATAGCGACGTCGGTGCCGGCGCCGATGGCGATGCCAATGTCGGCCTGGGCCAAAGCCGGCGCGTCGTTGACGCCGTCGCCGACCATGGCGACGAACTTCCCCTCCTGCTGCAGCCGCTTTACATAGTCGGCCTTATGCTCGGGCAGCACCTCGGCGAAGACCCGCTCGATGCCCAGCTTCCCGGCCACCGCCTCCGCCGTAGGCCGGTTGTCGCCGCTGATCATCGCGACCTCGATCCCCAGACGGCGGAGACCCTCGACCGTTTGTGCCGAGGTCTCCCGCGGTGGATCGGCCGCGGCCGCGACGCTGGCCACGCGCCCGTCGATCGCCACGACCATGAGGGTCTTGCCCTCGCCTAGCAACCGGTCCAGGTGGCCCTGCACCGGCGCCAGATCGATGCCACGGTCCCGCATCAGCCGCGGCGTGCCGACGAGCACGTCCTTGCCCTCGACCGTCGCCTGTACGCCATGCCCGGCGATATTTTCGAAACGGGTAACCTGTCCGTCCGTTGGGACCTTCCGGCGCTCGGCTTCCTCGAGCACTGCCTTGCTCATAGGGTGGCTGGATCGCGCCTCAGCGGCAGCCGCCAGGCGCAGGACCTCCTCGGGTCGGAGGCCGTCCGCACCTTCGACATCGGTCACGCGCGGCCGACCTTCCGTAAGGGTGCCGGTCTTGTCCATGACGACGGTGGTGATCCGCGAGAGTCCCTCCAGCGCGGCGGCGTTCTTGATCAGGATGTTGTGCCGCGCGCCCACGCCGGTGCCGACGGCCACGGCCGTGGGAGTCGCCAGGCCGAGCGCGTCGGGGCAGGCGATGACGACGGCCGAGATGGCGAACGTCAGGGCCAGCAGCAGCGACTCCCGCACGACGCCGTACCAGACGACGAACGTGATGACGCCGGCGCCGACGGCGAGAATTACCAGGTATTGAGCCCAGCGGTCGGCGATGCGCTGGCCGGGCGCCTTCGAGGACTGCGCTTCCTCGACCAATTTCACGATCTGCGCCAGCGCAGTCTCCTCACCGACCTTCGTAGCCGTGAACCGGATCGAGCCGGACTGGTTGATCGTGCCGCCGATGACCTGATCGCCAGGCCGCTTGGCCACGGGGATCGATTCGCCGGTGACCAGCGACTCGTCGATGGCGGTCTCACCCTCGGTGACCTGCCCGTCCACCGGGACCCGGTCGCCCGGCCGCAACTCGACGATGTCGCCCTTGCGGATCTCGCTAGTCGGCACCTCGACGACCTGCCCGTCGCGCACCACGCGGGCCTTGGGCGGCACCAGGTTGAACAACGCCTGGAGGGCGTCCGAGGTGCCGCGGCGCGAGCGCATCTCCATCCAGTGCCCAAAGAGGACGAACGTGACCAGCATGGCTGCGGCCTCGTAGAAGGTCTCGCCGGCATTGAGCACCGTGATGAGCACGCTGAACAGGTACGCGGCCAGGACGCCGACGCTGATCAGGACCGACATGTTAAGTGCGCGTTTCCGCAGCGAGTGGTAGGCGCCCGTGATGAAGATCGAGCCGGTCCAGAAAACGACCGGCGTCGTCAGCAGGAACAGGATCCAGTTGGCCGGGATTGGTTCGGGCAGGCGGACGCCCAGGAGGTTTGCGCCCAGCGGCGAGTAGAGCACGGCCGGCACCGTGAGTGCGAGCGACCAGAGGAACCGCCGCCGCATGTCCGCTTCCATGAAGCGGGCCATGCGCGGGTCGGTCATCATGGCTTCGTGGTCGTGGGCTTCGGCGACGCCGTGGCGCGTCTCGTGGTGGGCGTGGGCTCCCACCTTCTCCTCGAGGTTGTACTCGAACTGCTTGGCCTCGAATTCGCAGCCGCATGAGGCGCCCAGCACCGCGGCCTGACAGGACAGGCACACGCGCCCGCAGATGGGGCACGGCACTCCTGCCGGTTGATGATCGTGGCTGTGCATCGGGTCCTCCTTCAGGGCCGGCAGACGAACACTTCCAGGGTTCCGAAGATCGTGGGCCGCACAGCCACTGACTGCACGTGTCCGAACGCGTCGCGCAGCTGCTGCCCGAACCGCCCGTCTCGATGCGGCGCCGTGTTCTGGATGCCGTCGAGCCATCCGACCGCGCTGAACAGCGCCCACTGGAGACGGCCTCGGGGCCTGCCGAAGTCCCCCACGACAAACATCCCGTCGGGGGCTAGCGACCGGCGAACGCCCGCCAGCGCTCCCCGCTTGTCTTCCGGCTTTAGGTGATGGAAGACCAGAGTTGAATAGGCCCGGTCGTACGGGCCGAGGGCGGACAGGTTCGCAATGTCGGCCTCGCGGAACGTGATGTCGACACCCGCGGCCGCCGCGTTGCGTGTCGCCACATCCAGAATCTCGGGATCGCGGTCCAGCGCGTCGATGGTCACCGTCGGCCAGCGGCGCTTGATCTCGATGGCCAATCGGCCAGGCCCGCACCCTAACTCGAGCAGCCTCAGCCCGGGCCTGAGGTCGAGAGCTTCGATCACGGCCTCCCGCAGGGCCGTACCGGACGTCCAGCGCTCCATCAAGGGGTCGTAGAGGGCTGTCAGCCAGCGGAACCGGAGGGCGGGGGTGAAGTCCCTGGACACGTGCGATCTCCTCTCAATGCGGCACGCGCAGTTCCATTCCCAGTTTATCAAACAGCTTTAGTAGATCCAGCACGGGATCCCGGAACGCCGCGCTGCGCAAAATAGGCGCGTACGTGTGCAACCGGTCCCGAATGAACCCGATCATGTGCGCGAGCGTGGCTACAAGGAGCGGCGGCTACTCGCTCTGGTTGCCTGGGACGCCGCAAAACGTCGCCAACCGGATCCGGCACGGGATCCCTTCCGCCGCGTTGATGCTGACTTGGCCGCGTGCCACGAGGTCGGCAACCACCATGTCGAAATGCTCCGGGGGGCAGCACCCGGCCCGGCGCACCGCTGCGTGCAACACCTCCGGCGTTCGCAGTCTTCGATTGGGCTGGCCTGTGCCCTCCTTCACCTCGCCGATTCAGATACCGGACGGCCGCAGGCTTCGCAACGTGCTTGTCAGCCGTCCACCCAAGTCCGATTTTGGCAACCAGGCGTCCGGGGACAGCCGGGCAATGGCCTTCTCATACTCGCGTCCGCCGTTCATCATCGTGACGATCAGGCGCAGTCCGGGATAGCGTTCCCGCAGCCGCTCCAGCGCCGCGGGCGAGCCGATGCACGTCCGCAGGTCTGCGACCAGCACGTCAAGGGCCAGAGGGTCGGCGGCCACGAGTTCCGCCAGCGAGCGGGCGTGCCCGACCACGCACATGTCGGCCTCGTGCTCCAGCAGGCCCGCGACGGCCAGGTGCACCTCCGGCAAGCTCTCGACGATCGCCACGCGCAGCGGCTCAGCGGTCACCGTGTTTCCGCTCCTGCTTATATCCCCCTTATAAAGAGCGAGGGGCCGGGTGACCATCGGGCTGCCGCCCGATTGTTTGCCCGACCCCCGCCGGCGCGGCGCGCGCCGCGGCGCCGCGCCTCACTTGATGATCAGCACCGTCACCATGCCGTGCATCCCATTTCGCGATTCCACATGGTTGAGGATGTGGCAGTGGAATGCCCAGAGGCCCTCCTCTGTGGCGTGAACGAGCACGTCATAACGCTCCCCAGGGGCTATGTTCAGCGTGTCGCACATGTACGGCTGGGGAACCGGCCATCCGTCCTTGGTAATGACCTTCATCGGCATGCCATGCAGGTGCATGGGATGAATGAGGAGTCCCTCGTTCAAGAAGCGGACCCTGATGGTCTCTCCCCGCTTGGCGACGATTGGCTCGGTAGCGGGGAACTGTTTGCCGTTGAGCGTGTAGCCGAGAACGGTGTCGTTGAGGATCATGACGACATCCTGGGCGACCCTGGGCTCACGCGTGGAGTCCTTGGGATCGATGATGAACGCGCCGAGGAGGCCCTTTGGCACCTGGATGTCCGCCGCGTGATGCGAGTGATACATGTGTGTACCGGGGTTACGCGCCACAAACTCATACACGAACGTTTGGCCGGGCTTGATGGGCGGCTGGGTGACGTACGGGACTCCGTCCATCTTGTTGGGCACCATCACGCCATGCCAGTGGATGGCGGTGCTCTCAGGAAGTTCGTTCTTGAGGATCACACGGAGCCGGTCTCCCTGCCGCACGCGGATTATCGGACCGGGTACGACGCCGTTGTATGCAAAGGCCTCGATCCGGCTCCCGGGCTTGACCTCCCATTGAACGGCTTTGGCGGTCAGCTCAAAAACCTTGGTGCCTTTTTCGATGCGGGGCTTGAGAGGGAGATTCCCCACTCCCTCGGTCTTCGCCGGAAAGGCTTTGACGACCGCCTCGTGCATGGCGTCCATCTCTTCCGCGCTTGCGGCCCCGGCAAAGGCGGTCGGAATGGCGTGTGTCGCGTGTTCAAGTCCGGTTTGCTGAGCGATCATCCCCCGCATGGAAGGGGCCAGACCCAGGGCCGCGCCCACGCCAGAGAGCCCCAGCAGCGAGAGCAGGCTCCGCCGGGTCAGCCGGCCTTTCCGCTCCTCTGCCGCTACAGACTGCCAATCCTGCCTGCTCGTCCTCTTCATGTGCGAGCCCCCTTTGAGGGTGACATGTAGCTTTGTAGCGTTCCCGGGCCGACTGCACGTGCTGGTGGTGGCGGCCGGGACACCTGTTGCCGATGATGCTACTGGCATCAGACGGCGAGTTCCATCGGCTCGGATATGGATTTTCCATCGGGTCAGGACCCGATGTCGGATTCGTCCGGGCGCCTGATGGCAGACGGCCTCGGGCTGACCTAGACTGCTTGTGGTGACGCACCGCAGGGGGACTGCGATGTTCGTCCGGGACTGCATGACCGCCAATCCCAGAACCATTGAGCCCGGCACCACGCTGGAAGAAGCGTTCGGGCTGATGCGCGCGCTGAAGATCCGGCATCTGCCCGTTGTAGATGGCCCCAGGCTGATCGGCATCATTACCTGGACGGACCTGATGGGTGTCTTCCCGTCGTCATGGACGGTACTGCGGCCCCGCGCCTCCGCCGCGGTGCGGAATGCGCGGGTTGCGGGCGTCATGACCAGAGATCCCTTCACGATTGCGCCGGACGCCCCGGTGGAGGTGGCCGCCCGGCTACTCCGCGAGAGAAAGATCGGTGCGTTGCCGGTCGTTGATCGCCAAAAGCTCGTCGGCATCGTGACCGAGAGCGATCTGTTCGACACCCTGGTGCACCTGCTCGGTGGCGACATCCGCGGCGTTCGAATGTCCGTGGAACTCCCGAAAGGTCTCCGTGATCTCGCGACGCTCGCTCAGACGCTGGGCGAGCTGACCGCCGGAGAAGAGGCGATCACCGTTGCCACGCGCCTGGACGGAGAGTCCCGTTGCGGGCATGTGCGAGTGGCGACCGCGTCCCCACTGGCGCTAGCCGATCGGCTGGCGGCCGCTGGTTTCCAGGTTTCAGATATCCGGTTTGAACCCCCCGAAAAGCCCGGAACGTTCCCGCCCTTCTTTGAGGCGTTTGCCAAGTAGTTCAGGCGGACACCGAAACTAACGGGGGCGGTGCAGTTCAGATCAAGCTCGCCGCGCAGGCGTTCCGCCGTGACATTTCTCGGATGAGCCATTGCGTGAACTGAAAGGGGCATCTGGAGAGCCAGTAAGGCTAGAATCCGTTTCAGCGGAGACTCAGGGAGGAATGCACATGGCGGTGTATGACCTTGCGGTCATCGGTGCAGGTATGGGTGGGCTCGGGGCGGCGAACCGGGCCGCCTCGATGGGGGCGCGTGTTGTCCTGATCGAAGCCGGGAAGCTCGGCGGCACCTGAGTGAATGTGGGGTGCATCCCCACGAAGACCCTGGTAGGGTCTGCGAAAGCCATACACACTGCCCGCCGGGGCGCAGAGTTCGGCTTCCGGGCGGCGAGTATCGAGGTCGACTGGCCGCGCATACGGGCGCGCAAGAACGCAATCGTCGGATCTGTTGTCTCCGGCATCGAACGTGGCCTGGAGCAAAATCCCAGGATCGACCTCATCAGAGGGCGGGCCCGGTTTGTCCGACCAAACGCGCTCGAGGTGGACGACCGCGCGATCGAGGTAGACAAGGTGATCGTCGCCTCCGGCGTCGTCCCGAACATCCCCGACATCCCAGGACTCAAGGAAGTCGGCTTTCTCACCAACGAAACGATCATGGACATCGACGAACTCCCCCCGTCGCTGGTAATCATCGGTGGCGGTCCTGAGGGCCTGGAGTTCGGTCAGATCTTTCACCGGTTGGGGGTGAAGGTGACGATTTTGCAGCGCCGGGATCGCGT
>JBQTJP010000182.1:0-5095 GCA_052386995.1 Armatimonadota bacterium | reverse complement strand
CCGCGGCAGGACGTTGCCATGGTCTTCCAGCACTTCGGCCTGTTCCCCTGGAAGACCGTGTACGACAACGTGGCGTATGGCCTGAGGGTGCGCGGCCGTCCCGAAGAGGAGACCCGGCAATCGGTCCCGCGGTTCATCGAACTCGTCGGGCTTGTGGGGTTTGAGCGCGCTTACCCGTATCATCTCTCCGGTGGGATGCAGCAGCGTGTGGGGCTGGCCCGGGCCCTTGCCATCGAGCCCACCGTCCTGCTGATGGATGAGCCGTTCGGGTCGCTCGACGCGCAGACGCGCGAGCTGATGCAGGAGGAACTCCTCCGTCTGTGGCGGATTCAACGTAAGACCCTGGTGTTCGTCACGCACAGCATCGACGAAGCGATCATCCTGGGAGACCGGATCGCCTTTATGTCGGGCAGGCCCGGGAGCATCAAGGAAGTCATCCCGGTGGACATCCCGCGACCGCGCGATCCGGAGGCCGTGCGCAGCTCATCGCTGTATCTGAGATTACGGCACCACATCTGGAATCAACTAAAGGCGGAGGTCATCGGGGGGACACGGTCATGAGGGGACTGCCGATGCAGGTTCGGGTGGCGTCGGTCCTGGCGGGCCTGATCGCCTGGGAGGTTCTCGGCCGGATCCTCCATACGACGATCTTTGCCTACCCGTCCACCATCGGCGCCGCGTTCTTTGCGACGATTCGCCAGGATGACCTGCTCCCACGTCTGGGGGCTAGTCTCGGTGTGCTCTCACTGGGGCTGTCGCTGGCCATCGTGGTCGGCATTCCGCTTGGGGTCCTGATCGCGCGCAAGGCGATCATGGAGTATGCCCTGGATACCTACATCAACGCCCTGTACGCTACCCCGGCCGTCGCCTTCGTCCCGCTCATAGGGATGTGGTTCGGATTTCAGACTTCTGCGAAGGTAGTGGTGGTGTTTTTCTTCTGCGTCTTCCCGATCCTGATCAACACCTACCAGGGCGTGAAGAATATCGATGCGCGCCTTGTTGAAGTCGCCAGGTCGTTTTGCTCGGGGGAGTCATCGCTCTGGCGGGATCTCATCCTGCCGTCGGCGGCGCCGTTCATCCTCGCGGGGATCCGACTGGCGATCGGGCGGGGCCTGATCGGGATGGTCATCGCCGAGGTCCTCCTGGCCGCGGCGGGGATCGGCTATCTGATTCTTCAATACATGAACACCTTCAGGACCGACCGGTTGTTCGTGACGATCGTTCTCCTCATGGTCATGGGCGTGGGCCTGACGGCGGTGCTGCGAAATCTGGAACGGCGGATCGCGCCGTGGCTGCACGAGACCCGGGGAGAACCCTAGGGGAAGCGCGAATGTTTCTAAAGGAACCCTTAAGAGGAGGTAGACGATCATGCTTCGACGGCTGCTGACTGGAGTGATCGTTGCCCTGCTGATCGCGGTCCTGGCCGGGCCGAACTTCGCCCAGCAACCCAGGCTGCGCGTCCTGGGGATCGCGATGCCGACGACCCCACCCAACCTGGTGCACATCCCTCCGTGGCTCGCCCAGGAGACCGGGATCTTCGCGAGATACGGTATCGAGGCGAAGATATTCACATTTGAGGGCGGGCCGGCCGCGCTGCGCGCCCTTATTGGCGGTCGCGGCGAGATACATCTCGCCGCACCGGGGGTGCCGCCGTTCATCGCGGCGCTCGCCCGGGGGACCGAGCTCAAGGCGATCGGCACGTATGCCATGCAGCATCCGGTCGCCATGGTCGTCCAGGGCGAGATTCGCCGGTGCGAGGACCTTCGCGGCAAGAAGATCGGCACGCCGGGAGGGGTCGGCGCGTACTCAGAAGTCATGGCGCGTGGCATGCTGCTGAGCTGCGGCCTGACGGGGCGGGACGCGCAGTACATCAACCTCTCCACGGCCGCCCGCATCCCGGCGCTGGTCGGCGGGCAGATCGACGCCATCGTCATGCATGTGGATCAGGTCTTCGAGGTGACCCAGCAGAAACGGACGCTGCGCGTCCTGGGGCACATGTCGGAGGTTCTGCCGAGGGGCTGGTTCGCCGCGTACGTGACGACGGGCGACATCATGCGGAGCGACCCCCAGTTCCTCCAGGACGCCCTGGCCGCGTTGATCGAGGCCAATCGATTCATCTATCAGAACCGTGACCGCACGATCGAGATCGGCGTGAAGCACACGAAGTTCGACCGGGACATCGTGGCCCGCACCTACGACGAGCTGGTCAAGCGAGGCATCTGGCCGGTGAACGAAGGCCTGCACAAGGATCTGGTGGAGGCTGGCATCGACACCGAGGTGCGCATCGGGACGATCACCGCGGATATCAAGCCCACGTGGGAGCAGGCCGTGCAGTGGGGGTTCATTCGCGCCGCCCTGACCAAACTGGGGAAGTGGTCGGGCGACCCGCGCTGGCATTGAAGGAGGCATGAGCAGCGACCACCGCGCGGCCGAGGCAGTGGCGGCCCGGCCGGCACGGTGGGTCGGGCAACCGGTCAGGCGCCGCGAAGACCCGCGGTTTCTGCGCGGGCAGGCGCGGTTTGTCGACGATATCTCTCTGCCCGGCATGCTACACCTGGCGGTGGTGCGCAGCGCCGTCGCCCACGCGCTTCTGAGGAACCTCTCCGTCGACGCGGCCCGCAGCGCCCCTGGCGTCGTGGAGGTCGTGACCGCGGCGGACCTGACGGGTCGCGCGCGTCCCCTGCCTGTGCGGTCCATCGAAGGGGCGACCGTGGCGCCGGCCTCGCATCCCCTGCTGGCTGAAGAACGGGTGCGCTACGTTGGCGAGCCGGTGGCCGCCATGCTCGCGGACTCCCCGACCCGCGCCCGTGAGGCGGCCGGGCTCGTCGACATTGACTACGATCCGCTGCCCGCCCTCGTCCATCCCGCAGACGCGTTGCGGGGGGAGACGCTGCTCCACCCGGCGCTGGGCGACAATGTCCTCATTCGCTGGGCACGGGCAGGCGGCGACCCCACCGGCGCGTTTGCCGCTGCCGCCAGGGTGGTCAAGGGGCAATTTCACATCCCGCGACTGATCGCCGCGCCGATGGAGCCCCGCGGCGCCGTCGCCATGTATGACGGCGGCGTCGATCTACTGACCGTCTGGTGCTCCGCGCAGGATCCCCACCGGCCGCTGGCGCAACTGAGTTACATTCTCAATCGCCCCGAGGATCGTATCCGCGTCGTGGTGCCGGATGTGGGCGGCGCGTTTGGCATCAAGGGCGCGCTGCCCCCAGAGGCCGCGGTCGCCGCGCTGCTGGCCATTCAGGTGGGCCGGCCGGTCAAGTGGATCGAGGACCGCCGCGAGAATCTCCTTGCCTCCTATATGGGCCGCGGGCTGGATGCGGAGGTCGAGATGGCGGTCGATGGAAATGGCCGCATCACGGGGATCCGCGCAAAACTCGTCGCGGACCTGGGCGCCTATCTCTACCCCGCCACTCCTACGGTGCCCGTGACGACCGGGATGTTGCTGACCGGCGCGTATGCGGTGCCGCATGCCCAAGTCGAGCTCGTCGGGGTGGCGACCAACAAGGTCCCGACCGGTCCGTATCGCGGCGCCGGGCGCCCGGAAGCCGCATACATCGTGGAACGGATGCTCGACCTTGTCGCGGCGGAGACAACTCTTGACCCCATCGAGCTGCGTCTCCGCAACTTCATCCCGCCTGAAGCATTCCCCTATGCCACACCGCTGGGGTTCGTGTACGACTCCGGAAATTACGCGCGTGCCCTCGAGAGGTGTCGCACGCTGGTCGAGTACGACAGATGGCGCGAAGAGCAGCGGCGTGCGCGGGCGAGCGGAAGGCTGGTCGGGATCGGCGTGGCCCTGTACGTCGAGCGCGCGGGAAGCCAGTTGTGGGAGAGCGCGGCGGTCTCGGTGGGGCCCGTGGGCCGCGTCATCGTCCGTACGGGTTCGAATTCGCATGGGCAGGGTCACGAGACGACCTTCGCACAGATCGCTGCCGACGCCCTGGGCGTTGATCTCGATGCCGTGGTGATCGAGCACGGCGATTCGGCGGTCGTGCCCAGGGGCGTTGGGACATTCGCCAGCCGCTCAACCGCCATTGGGGGCTCGGCGCTCCTCGTCGCGCTGGACAAGATCAAGGCAAAAGCCGCGGTCATCGCGGCGCAGCTGCTCGAGGCGGCGCCCGCGGACATCGAGTGGACCGATGGCCGGTTGCGGGTTCGGGGCTCGCCCCAACGCGCGCTGGTGTTCAGCGAGGTCGCCGCGGCAGCGTACCGTCCCGGTCGGCTTCCCCCGCACATCGAGATGGGCCTGGACGCCTCGGGCTACTTCTCGCTGACCGGTCCGGTATTTCCATTTGGCGCCTACGCGGCGGTCGTCGAGATCCATCGAGAGACCGGCGAAGTCGAAATCCTCAGACTGGTGGCCGTGGATGACGCGGGACGTATCGTGAATCCCCTGCTGGCCGAAGGACAGGTGCTCGGCGCCATCGCCCAGGGGCTGGGACAGGTGTTCGTCGAGGAGGCGGTGTACGACCGCGACGGGCAGCCGCTGACGGCGACGTTCGCGGACTATGCCCTCCTTCGTGCCGGAGACGTGCCGGCCGTGGTGACCGAGTTGCTCGAAACTCCGTCGCCGCTCAATCCACTCGGCGCAAAAGGCATTGGAGAGGCCGGGGCCATCGGCGCGCCGGCCGCTGTGGCCAACGCCGTCATGGATGCGTTGAGTCCGCTTGGGGTGCGACACGTGGACATGCCATTCACCCCGGCGAAGCTCTGGGAGATCATCTCGGCAGGGGGTGATTGAGATGAGAGGAATCGCCGCAGCCCTCGTGTTAGCGGCAACGGTGGCCTTCGGCGCGTCCGTGCAGGCCCAGGGGCCGTACTTCACCGGTAAGACGATCGAGATTGTCGTCCCGACGGCGGTGGGCGGGCCGAGCGACATTCTCAACCGATCCCTGGCGCCGTTCCTCGAAAAGCACATCGCGGGCAATCCGGCCGTGCGCATTCGGAACATGCCCGGCGGCGGGACGGTGCTGGGATCCAATTGGTTTGCAGTCAATGCGAAACCCGATGGGCTCACGCTTTTGGCGAGCCCGGTCGGATCCAAGATCGCCTACCTCGTAGCGAATCCTGCTGTACGCTATGACTTCAG
>JBQTJP010000181.1:0-27242 GCA_052386995.1 Armatimonadota bacterium | reverse complement strand
TCGTTGATGCGGTACGCAAGAAGCGACTCCCGGCGACCTTCGAGGTGATCGAGAAACGCGGGCACTTCGAACTGGTGCAGGCCATAGGCACGTCGGGCGATCGCACCACCGACCTGATCACCCGGTTCGTGCTGGAACCGCCTGCGCCCGCTCGCGCAGGACTCCCGGGCCGGGCGGCGCGATCGGACTGAGGACTCTGTCAGGACTTCTCGCGCACGCTCATCAGGATCCCGCAGTGAAGCTCCCTGGAGAGCGTGCTCGGCACGGCAACAGCGATCACTCGCTGAGCCGCAATCAGGAAGGTCGTCCACGTACCGGTGGTTGGATCAAAACACTGACGCCCGTTTGAGCCTCCCAACACCACCGACTGGCAGCGTCCTGTTCCAAGGGTGCGATCGTTCCGCTGTAACCACGTTGCGGGCGCGAGCCCTCCGGTGTCCACTGCCCAGAGCCGCGCGGTGGCGCCACTGCCGACAAGTTCGAATCGCCGATGGGTGACCTCCCGCGCCGACCAGTCTGGGGGATGGCTCACACGAACACCCAGGGACTGGAGGGTAGAGCTGATCCATTCCCGCTGTGGACCATCGCCCAGTTGGCAGATGCCGGACAACCGGGGGATCGGTGGGAGATCCGGGCCCTGAGCACGCGCGTACCCCGGTGCCAGGCTCATTGACAGCAAAGCGACGACGACCCATGCTACGCTAATCCGCAGGTTCATCTTCTTACTCCATCAGACGGTGAGGCCACAGAGAAAGTTCCGGGAGGGGGGGACCCCTCCCGGAACGGTGCTGCACGCGGAACGGTCAGCGATGCGTCGCGTACCAGGTGGTCGGGATGTGATCGATCCGGCCGCCGTTGCGCCCATCTGCCCACGTCGTGTGCGTCTTTCGATCGATACTCCGGCTGTCGATGTAGTCGCCAAAGTTCGGAATGATGCTGTTGATGGGGGTGGCTTTGCACCAGTTGGTCGTCTCGGTGGTCACCCGGGCCGGCTCAGACCAGGTCGCGCCACCGTCGCGGGAACGGACCTTAATGACATCGACCAGCGAACTGACCCGGCTGCGCCTCAAGGTTGGGTTGTCAAGAGGCCCGGCGATGCGCACCTGGCACTCAAAGTCCGTGGGGTCCGGTGTCACGTTTTTCTCCAGGCTCTCATAGTACGCCACATGTACGATGCCCGCCTTGTCCACGCTCACGACAGGCCAGAATTGAATCTTTCCGTCCGCACGCTTATGAAGGGGAACCGGGGTGCTCCACGTATCCCCTCCGTTGTCCGAGAAGCTCACATAGACGTCGGTGTCCAGGCCAAAGGGCGCGGCGCCATGGGCCGCGCTGCAGTCCTGAAACGTGATGTAGATCCTCCCCGTGAAGCGGCCCTTGTGGGCGACCGCGATCCGCGGGAAGTCGTTGTTGGTAGTGCGATTGTACCCTGCCGGTGGATTCAGGAGGTTCGAGCAGATGGATCGCACCGTCCGGAGCGGTCCAAACGTGTTTCCCTGATTGGTTGAGCTCTTGAAGGCGATCGTGGCCCGCGGGAGGGGGCCGCCGAACAGGGGCGAGAACCACCCGCGCTCCCATGCGACGTAGAGCTCACCCTTGGGCCCGACCGCCGGAGCCGAGCCCTGATTGACGATCCCATCCAGTCCGCAGCGCGGATTGGCCGGATCGGTGATCAAGGATTCGTCCGGCTGAATGATCCTGCGCGCCCAGCCGGCCGCCGAGCGTCGGTAGAGCTCGATCTGCCCGAAGCCGAAGAACGGCTCCTTGCAGAGCTCGATGAAGTTCGTGACCGTGACGAACACGGTCTTCTTATCATCCACCGCCATCGCTTCCTTGTCGAGGAAGTCCCCGGGGTAGTTGGGAGACTGCACCAGCTCGGCATGGAACCAATCGAAGCGCGGGCCCGTAAAGCGGCCGAAGTGGACGCTCACCCCGGCTGGCGGCAAGGCGGCGTCATCGGTCCAAATGGCGAGGTTGGCATAGAAGAAGACTTCGTTCCCCGGAGTGCCGCTCGAGTCCAGCCACGGGTCGCCCCGAGTGATGTACTCCCCGGTGCGGCTCCGGCCCCTCGTCCCGGGTCCGAAACCGATGACGTTCCCGAACCCCGGCGCCCCCGCGTCGGTCCACGTACGCCCGCGGTCGCTCGAGAATCCATAACCGGACAGTCCCAGGGGGGGTTGATCCGGAACGAACGGACCAAACGCGAAACCCTCGCCATCATTCCATCCTGCGACAAGAAGCCTTCCTCCCGCGGCGCCCGCGATGGTTGTTTCGCTAGCGCCGGTTCGCAGGGCATCTCCCGGGCTCTGGTTCTTGCTCACCTGAACGTTGCGCCTGGCACCGGTTGCAGCGGACCTCACGGTTTCTCCAAGCCCTTCGATCGCGGCCCTGGCACGCCGGGCCTCATTGCCCGGCGGTGGGATGGTGAGGGTCTTGAACTGATCCTTTGACTGCGCCCCCTGGGAGGGCGTCAGAGGTTGCCCCGGTAGTAGTGGGCTGGCGATGACCAAAATGACGAGAATCACGAGGACCTGTCCCCTATACAGGCCCCAGGTTCGCATAGGCGTCCTCCTCCTGAGATAGGTATCGTTCGAACTCGTTCGCTTCACCTCCCTTCGCCGTGGTTGCAGCGCAGCAAGGATGCTTTGATAGTGGATGGAGTTTTGGCCGGAAACGTTCTGGGAACTAGGCAAGCGGTTCTGGACCTGGCGGGAAAGTCCTCCATTCCGTAGGCGAGCGCAGCAGGAGGCTGCCTGGAGGCGGACCTCGCGGTTCGTTTCTGCGGCGGCCTAGGCTTTCCGCGGCGATGCTGGCGCGGGTGCGGTGGCAGGGACGCTCGGATACTGGTTGGTGATCGGCAGACGCCGGTCGCGCCCGAACGCCTTCGGGGTGATCTTGACGCCGGGTGGGGCCTGGCGGCGCTTGTACTCGCTTCGGTCGACCATCGTGACGACGCGTGCCACGATCTCGCGGTCGAATCCGCGGGCGATAATCTCTTCGGCCGGAACGTCTTCCTCCACGTAGAGCTTGAGAATCGGATCGAGGATGTCATACGGTGGCAGGCTGTCCGTGTCGCGCTGCCCCGGCCGCAGTTCGGCCGTCGGCGCGCGCTGCAGCACGCCGGCAGGGATCACCTCGCCGCGCGCGTTGCGCCATCGCGCCAGCTCGTACACGAGTGTCTTGGGGACGTCTTTGAGGAGCGCGAACCCGCCGGCCATGTCGCCGTAGAGCGTCGCGTACCCGCAGGAGTACTCACTCTTGTTGCCGGTGGCCAGCAGCAGCCAGCCGAATTTGTTCGACAGCGCCATCAACAGCGTGCCGCGGATGCGCGCCTGCAGGTTCTCCTCAGCGACGTCGGCGGGCCGCCCCGCGAATACCGGCGCCAGGCCGTCGAGAAAGGCCTGGAAGATCGTCCCGATCGGACTGTCGATCATCGAGAGCCCGAGGTTTGCCGCGAGCTGTCCGGACAGGCGTCGACTCTCCTCCGACGTGTACGGAGAGGGGAGAAATGCGACGTGAACCCGCTCGCGCCCCAACGCATCGGCGGCGATCGTGGTGACCAGCGCGGAATCGATTCCGCCCGACAGCCCGACGACCACGTCCTTGAACCGGTTCTTGGTCACGTAGTCGCGCAGACCGAGCGTGAGGGCCTGGTAGACTTCTTCCGCAGGGGCGAGTGGTTGCACCACGTGCGGCGGCGCCGATGGGCGATGCCGCACGGCGCGCGCCGTCACGGTGACCGTCGGCGTCGCGATCTCGCGCTCCACGGTCAGGTCGGCCGCGCGAACGGGCCTCTGAAGCCGCACGCGGCGGACCGCGTCGGTGTCGATGTCACAGACGATGAGCTCTTCTTCGAACTGCGCGCCTCGGGCCAGGACGGCTCCGGCGTGGTCGAGCACGACGCTTGTTCCGTCGAAGACCAGCTCATCCTGACCGCCGACCAGGTTGACGTACGCGACGACGGCGGTGTAGTCCTGGGCGCGGGTCCGCAGCATCTGCTCGCGCTCGCGCCACTTACCGGCATGGTAGGGGGAGGCGTTGATGTTGACCAGCAGCACGGCCCCGGCGCTGGTCACGGCCTGCGGCGGGCCCCCGGGCAACCAGATATCCTCGCAGATCGTGATGCCCACCGGCACTCCGTTGAGCATGAAGACCGGGCAGGCCTCGCCCGGATGGAAGTAGCGCCTCTCGTCAAACACGCCATAGTTCGGCAGCCGCTGCTTGCGGTAGGTTCCTGCCCGCCGGCCGTCGACTATGAGGGCGGCAGCATTGTAGAGGTGATCGTCCGCGTCGACGAACCCGACGACCGCCGCCAGGCCCGCCGTCGCGGGGACCATGCGGTCGAGCGCCGCCAGGTTGGCCCGAATGAAGTCGGGCTTGAGCAGCAGATCCTCCGGGGGATAGCCGGTGACGGCCAGCTCGGGGAAGGCGGCCAGGTCAACGCCCATCGTCCGGGCGCGGTCGAGGACGGAGCGCATCCGGTCGACATTGCCCTCGATGTCTCCGACCACGGTGTTGATCTGCGCGAGGCCAACCCGGATCATGATGCCTCCCAAGACGTTGCGGCAAAAGGCACACTCTCTGGCTCATTATACCTCCAGCCGAAGACCGGCACGCCTGCCCGCTAATTGAAGGAGCCCCGGACATATCCGGGGCTCCCCAGGTCGAACAAGAGATGCCTCGCGGTGCGGGCTAGAAGTCTTCGTCCGGCATGCCGCCGGCTCCAGGCATGGATGGGGCGGCCTTCTTCTTCTCGCGCTTCTCGACGACGATCGCTTCGGTCGTGAGCAGCAGACCGGCGACGCTGGCTGCGTTCTGCAGGGCCAGGCGCACGACCTTGGTCGGGTCAGTGATGCCGGCCTTCACCATGTCGGTGTACTCGCCTTCGGCGACGTCGTAGCCGACCCCAGGCTTCTCCCTCTTGATCCGCTCGACGATGAGCGAGCCTTCGGCACCGGCATTGTGCGCGAGCTGCCGGGTGGGTTCCTCCAGCGCCCGGCGGACGATGCTGATACCGATCTCCTCATCCCCACCGCCATCTTTGGTGCCGAGGGCCTTCAGGGCGTTGAGCAGCGCGGTGCCACCGCCCGCGACGACACCCTCCTCGACCGCGGCCTTGGTGGCGTTGAGCGCGTCCTCGAACCGGTGCTTCTTCTCCTTCATCTCGGTCTCGGTTGCCGCGCCTACCTTGATCTCGGCCACGCCGCCGGCGAGTTTGGCCAGCCGCTCCTGCAGCTTTTCACGGTCGTAGTCGCTGGTCGTATCCTGGATCTCCGTTTTGATCTGGGCGATCCGGGCATCGATGTCGGCCTTCTTGCCCTTTCCGCCGATGATCGTCGTCTCTTCCTTGGTCGCCTTCACCTTGTCGGCGCGGCCGAGGAAGTCGAGCTCGACGGTCTCGAGCTTGACGCCGATGTCGTCGGAGATCACCCGGCTGCCGGTCAGGACGGCCATGTCCTGCAGCATCGCCTTGCGGCGGTCGCCGTAGCCGGGGGCTTTGACGGCCACGCTGTGGAGCACGCCGCGCAGCTTGTTGACGACGAGCGTCGCCAGCGCCTCACCCTCGATGTCTTCGGCCACCAGGACGAGCGGCTTGCCGAACCGGATGATCTTCTCCATCAGGGGCACGATGTCGCGGGCCGCGCTAATCTTCTTCTCGGTGAGCAGGATGTACGGGTCCTCGAGCACGGCCTCCATCTTGTCGGGGTCGGTGACGAAGTACGCCGAGATGTAGCCGCGGTCGAACTGCATGCCCTCGACCACCTCGACGGTCGTCTCCATGCCCTTGCCTTCCTCGATCGTAATGACGCCGTCCTTGCCGACCTTGTCCATCGCGTCGGCGATGATGTCGCCGATCTCGGGGTCGTTGGCGGCAATGCCGGCCACGTGGGCAATCTCCTGGCGGTCCTTGATCTGGATGCTGGCCTTCTTGATCGCCTCGACGACGGTGTCCACGGCCCGGTCGATGCCGCGCTTGATGAGCATGGGGTTGGCACCAGCGGCGACGTTCTTGAGACCCTCGCGGACGATCGCCCACGCGAGCACCGTCGCGGTGGTCGTCCCGTCGCCGGCCGCGTCGTTGGTCTTGCTGGCGACCTCCTTGACGAGCTGTGCGCCCATGTTTTCGTTAGGGTCTTCGAGCTCGATCTCCTTGGCTACCGTCACGCCGTCTTTGGTGATTGTGGGCGAGCCCCACTTCTTTTCGAGGACCACGTTGCGGCCCTTGGGGCCCAGGGTGACCTTGACCGCGCTGGCGACCCGCTCAACACCACGCTCGAGCGCGCGCCGCGCGTGTTCGTCGTACAGCAGAATCTTGGCCGGCATCGTTCGTTCCCCCCTGGATCCGGTGGTTTTTTAGCACTCTCTGGCCGAGAGTGCTAGGTCAACGACTCTATTCTTCACGTCTGCCTCATGCAAATCAAGAGGGAAAATCGATTTCGACTACGGGCCGGCCTCCCAACCGGGCCCGGGCTCACCGGTGCTATACTGGGCTTTGATGCGATTTCCTGAGCGCTGGCAGGGCGCGGTGGCGCTCTTCCTCGTGGCGGTGGGATTCCTCGTGGCCGCGCATCTCCGCAGCCAGGAGCCCCTCCGGCAGGCCTCTGAGCTCCCGTCGTGGCGCCTGCAGGAACTGGCGGTTCTGGTCAGGCAGCAGGAGGAGGCGCGCCGACTCCTCGAGGCCGAAGTGGACGCGCTGCGCCGCAAAGCGCGCGACTACGAGGTCGCGCTGGTCGAAGGCCGCGGTCTTTCGCAGGCGATGGCCAAGGAACTTGCGCAGTATCGGCTTGCCCTGGGGCAGGTGGCGGTGGAGGGACCCGGCGTGAGCGTGACCGTCTTTGAGGGTCTCCCGGGCCGGCCGGTGGGCGTCGTCCCAACGCTGCTGGAAGCGCAGGATCTTTCGGGCTTGACCAATGAGCTCTGGTCCGCGGGTGCGGAAGCCATGGCCATCAATGGCCATCGAATTCTAGCGACGACCGGGATGCGGCAGGCCGAAAGTGGGCTCGTGATCGAAGGCGGGCGCTTCCTCCCGCCGTACCGTATCGATGCGATCGGCGATCCGGAGGTCTTACAGGCGGCTCTTGCCATTCGTGGTGGTTTCGTCGAGGGGTTGAGGGCCGTCGGACTTCGCGTCGTCATCCAACCCTACCAGCGGCTGCGGCTCCCCGCGCGCGCGACGACCGGGTACTTCCGCCACTCCCGCCCGCCCGCGAATCCGTAGCGGTCCCTAAAAAAACGGGTACGGCCGCCGCCAGCTGAGTCGGGAAGAATCCCATCCCCTCTGGCTGACGCGACCGTACCGCCACCCGTCCTCGCGAGAAGTCTGCCGCGCTTGGGTCCAAACCGTTCGGCGCGAGCTTGTGTCGGCCGGACCGTGCGGTTTTCCTACGACTCCCGCTTGAGACGGATCTTCATTATAGGGATACCCCGGCCCGCCGTCAACGAGTCAGTGTGAGTCGCGAGAGTGTGGGAGGCCGGGCGGTCAGGAGGCCCGCTCAACGGCCACGGCGACGGCTTCGCCCCCCGCCAGGCAGATGGCTGCCACCCCGCGTCTGGCCGATCGAGCCTCCATCGCATGGAGGAGGGTCGTCAGGATCCGTGCCCCACTGGCGCCGATCGGATGCCCCATGGCGACGGCGCCGCCGCGGATGTTTACGCGATCCATCTCGATGCCCAGATCACGCGCGACCCCCAGGACCACCGCGGCGAAGGCCTCATTGATCTCGAAGAGGTCCACGTCGTGTGTCGTCCAGCCGACGCGCCCCAGAAGGCGCCGAGTGGCCTCCGCGGGAGCAATCGTGAACCATTCGGGAGCCATGGCCGCGCCGGCCTGGCCGACGATCCGAGCGAGCGGCCGACGGCCCAGGCACGCGGCGGCCTCTGCCGAGGACAGCACGACCGCGGCCGCGCCGTCGCTTATGCTGCTGGCGTTTGCCGCTGTCACGGTGCCGCCCTCTTCGAAGGCGGGTGACAGAGATCCGATCTTCTCGAAGATCACCCGGCGGGGCTCCTCGTCCTCGGTCACCGGCGCCGCACCGTCGGCGGCCACCGGCAGGATTTCCGGGGCGAAGGCGCCGGCATCCATGGCGTCCAGAGCCCGCCGGTAACTGGCGCGGGCGAACTCGTCTTGCGCCTCACGCGAGATCTGATAGGCGCGGGCGAGAATCTCCGCGCAGTTTCCCATGTGGATCTGGTGGTAGGCGTCGATGAGGCCATCGCGCAGGATGACGTCCACCAGAGTGCCGTCGCCCAGGCGGTATCCCGTGCGCACCCTCTCCGCCAGGAAGGGCGCCGCGCTCATGTTCTCCATGCCGCCGGCCGCAACGATCTCCGCGTCGCCGGCCTGGATCGCCTGCGCGCCAAGCATGACGGCTTTCAAGCCTGACCCGCACATCTTGTTGACCGTCGTGGCCGGCACGGAATCCGGGAGTCCGGCCGCCAGCGCCGCCTGCCGCGCGGGGGCCTGGCCAAGCCCGGCCGTGAGCACGTTGCCCATGATGACCTCGCTGATCTCATCCGGTGCCACACCGGCTCGGCGGATCGCTTCGGCAATGACACGGCCGCCCAGGCGCGGAGCCGGGTGGCCGGCGAGGCCGCCCATGAACCGGCCGATCGGCGTCCGTACCGCGCTGAGAATAACAACGTCCCCCATGCCGGCCTCCGCGTTTCATCGTTGTGTACCGATCCGCCATTCAAGTGTAACGCGTGCATCGGGCGTCGGCATGCCTCTTTGACACCCTGATTTCTGCTGGTGTATAATCGCATCGTTCGTACGGCCTGCCAGAGCACAGATGCGAGCGGTCTGGAATCCAGGCCGCGCGGTCGTTAGGGCGGCGGGTTCCTCAACAGCGGTGCCGAGGAGCCTGCTCGTTGTGTTCATGAGCAACCTTCGTATGAGGCCGGCCGCATCCCGGTCGTCCGGGGCCGGTCCGGAAGCGAAAGGGGGTGGAGGGCACATGGCCGAGATTCGCGTGGGCAAGGATGAGAGCCTAGATTCGGCGCTGCGGCGTTTCAAGCGCCAGGTGAAGCGATCGGGTATTCTTTCGGAAGCGAAGCGGCACGAGCACTATGAGACCCCAGGGCAGAAGCGCCGGCGCAAGATCGCCCGGAGCGCGAAGAGGCGGCGGCGATGAATGTCGCGCGACGCGGCCGCGCGCGGATGAGTGCCAGAGCCCGGGTCCGACGCCGGGCTCTGATCTTGTCCGCGCCGATGGAGATGGACAGGTGGGGAGACCAACCAGACGGCGGAAACTGATAAAGCGCGCGCACAGCGCCGGCGGAGTCGTATTCCGGCGCAACGGCGACTCCGGAGGGGTGGAGCTGCTGGTGCTGCAGCATGAGGGCGGCAAATGGATGCTGCCCAAAGGGACGATCGAATCCGGGGAGACGCCGGAAAGTGTCGCGCTGCGTGAGGTCCGCGAGGAGACCGGCCTGAGCAACGTGCGCGTGCTCACCGATCTTGGTCAGGAGCGCTACTCCTTTTTCTGGAAGACCGAGGACACGTTCTACGACAAGACCGTCCACTACTTCTTGCTCGAATTTCTCGGGGGCGAGGAAGCCCAGCCGCAGCGCGAAGAAGGATTCGTCGCCGCGGAATGGGTCACTCCCGGCGAAGCGCTGGCCCGCATCAAGTACAAGGAAACACGCGAGATCGTCAAGCGGGCGCAGACCGCGCTGGAAAACCTCCACTCCGGGCCACACGCGGCTGGGTCCGGCACGGGCGCGAAAGGCGCAGCCGTCCTCGGCACCCCAGCGGGCGCAGCCACGCGGGGCGCCGAGCCAGAGGAGGACAGCCTGTGAGCCGCCAGATCGAAGCACGGGTGTTGAGGGTCTTCCAGCAGTATGCCGACCATCTCAATCCGGCCTGGGTCCGCCTGTTCAAGTTTGCCACCCTGGAAACGCTGGAGGTCGAGGCTGAGGGCGCCATCATCCGCGACGCGTACGGCCGCGAGTACCTTGACTTCGCTGCCGGCCCGTCCGTCTTCATCCTCGGGCACCGCCATCCTCGGGTGGTCGAAGCCGCGCGGCGGGAACTCGACCGCATGCCGCTGTCGGTGCGTATGATGGCCAACGAGCCGATGGGCGACCTGGCTGCTCTGCTCGCCGAGGTGACGCCCGGCGATCTCCAGTACTCGTTCTTCTCCAACAGCGGGGCGGAGGCCAACGAGGCCGCAATCAAGCTGGCCCGCCTGGCGACCGGGCGTCCCGGGATCATCGCGACGACGGGCGCGTTTCATGGGAAGACGCTCGGCGCGCTGTCCGTCTCCGGTCGGGACATGTATCGCGCACCGTTTGAACCGCTCATCCCCGGGATCGTACACGTGCCGTTCGGCGACGCCGATGCGATCGCGTCCGCGGTCACGCGCGAAACCGCCGCGGTCATCCTGGAGCCGATTCAGGGAGAAACCGGCGTGGTGATCCCGCCCGACGGATATCTGCGTGCGGTGCGGGCGATCTGCGATCGAGCGGGAATCTTGCTCGTGCTCGACGAGGTGCAGACCGGCATGGGCCGCACCGGCAAGATGTGGGCCTGCGAGTGGGAAGGCGTGGTGCCCGATATTCTCACGACCGCGAAAGGATTGGGCGGCGGAGTCGCGCCGGTTGGCGCGACGATTGCCCGACCTCACCTGTGGGAACGGTTCATTCAAGATCCTCTCATCCACACCACGACCTTCGGCAACCGCCTGGGGTGGGCCGCCGCCGCGGCGACGATCCGGGTGATTCGCGATGAGGGCTTACTGCCCAGGGCCACCGCGATCGGTGAACGTCTGATGGAAGGTCTCCGCCGAGGCGCGCGCGGGGCCCCGGGTCTGGTGACCGACGTGCGCGGCCGGGGCTGCCTGGTGGGCGTCGAGTTCTCCGAGGCCGACGTGGCTTTTCTCGTCATGGCCGGGATGATTCAGCGGCAGGTGCTCGCGTTCTACTCCACCAACAAACGCGAGGTCCTGCGCTTCGCCCCGCCGTTGATCGCAACCGACGAGCACGTGGACCGGGCAGCGGCCGCGTTCGGCGACGCGCTGGCGGAAGCCCAGACTTTGCTCGCCGAGGTGAGCGCGCCATCAGCCGCGGAGTGACCGACCAGAGCGCCGCACGGGGCACGAGGGGCCTCGCGATCGCCCGTCGCTTCCTTCAATTCTTCGAAGCGCGGGGCCATACCAGTGTGCCCGGTTCCTCCCTGGTGCCCGCGGGGGATCCGACGCTGCTGTTCACCAACGCGGGCATGGTCCAGTTCAAAGACGTCTTTCTTGGCCGCGAGCGCCGCTCGTACGTGCGCGCGGCGACGCTGCAGCGCTGCATGCGCGTCAGCGGCAAACACAACGATTTGGAGACGGTCGGCCCAAGCCCGCGGCATCACACGTTCTTCTACATGCTCGGGAACTTCAGCTTCGGCGACTACTTCAAGCGCGAGGCCATCGCGTGGGCCTGGGAGTTCGTGACGCACGATCTGACGATCGCCCCGGACAGACTGATCGTGACGGTGCTCGACGTCGACAACGAGTCGTACGGGCACTGGCGGGCGCTGGGCGTGCCGGAAGAGCGCGTGCTCCGTATGGGCGAGAAGACCAACTTCTGGGCCATGGGCCCCACGGGACCCTGCGGGCCGAACTCGGAACTGCATTACGACTGGGGGCCTGAATTCTGCACCTGCCGCCGCCCGGACTGCAGCGTCGCGCTGGACAACGATTGCGCGCGGTGGCTGGAGATCTGGAATCTCGTGTTCATGCAGTTCGATCAGGCCGCCGACGGTACCCGCACCCCCCTGCCGCGGCCCGGGGTGGACACCGGGATGGGACTCGAGCGGATTGCTTCTGTGGTTCAGCGCGTGCCCACGGTCTATGACACGGACCTGTTCGCGCCCATCCTGGACCGCATCCAGGAACTGCTGCACCACACCGATGGACAGCGCGCCGAGGCTGTGGTGCCCTACCGCGTGATCGCCGACCATGGCCGGGCCGCGGTCTTCCTCATCGCCGACGGCGTCACGCCGGGTAACGAAGGCCGCGCGTACGTCCTGCGGATGATTCTGCGGCGCGCGATCCGGTTCGGTAGACGCGCGGGATTCGCGGGGGCGTTTGCGGCTCACATCGGCGCCGCCGTGATCGAGCTCATGCGCGAGGAGAATCCGGATCTGGACCGTCGCCGCGACTTCATCCTCAAAGTCATCGAGGCCGAGGAAGGGCGCTTCTCGCAGACGCTCAGCGCCGGTCTCGAGCGTTTGAGCGACATCATCGCCGCGGTGAGAGCGCAGGGCGGTCGGACGATTCCCGGGGACGATGTCTTCAGGCTGTATGACACGTACGGCTTTCCCGTCGAGATGACGCGGGACGTGGCGGCTGAATCGAACCTGGCGATCGACGAGGAAGGGTTCCGTCGCGAGATGGAGGCGCAGCGACGGCGCAGCCGCGCTGGTGCTGCGCCCGCCGACACGATCCGGGCCGATGGCGCCGGCGACCTGCCGGCCACCGAGTTCGTCGGATACACAAAGGAGACCTCGGCCGCGACCGTCCTTGCGCTCTTCAAAGACGGGGCGCGCCTCGATGAGGCCGCCGCGGGCGAAGACGTCGCGGTAGTCCTGGACCGCACGCCGTTCTACGCCGAGGCCGGCGGGCAGGTCGGCGACGCGGGCACGATCACGGCGCGCGGACTGCGCGTCGACGTCGCAGACACCCGCCGCATGGGTCCCGGGGTGGCCGGGCATGGCGGCCGGGTGGCGCGCGGGCGCATTCGCTCCGGCATGCGCGTGCGCGCGACCATCGATGGTGGCCGTAGAGATGCGATCAGGCGCCACCACACCGCGACCCATCTCCTCCACCGGGCGCTGGGGGAAGTGCTTGGCGAGCATGCCCGGCAGGCCGGCTCGCTCGTCGCGCCGGACCGCCTGCGCTTTGACTTCACACATCTGGCGCCGCTGTCGGCCGAGGAACGCGCGGCCGTCGAGCGCCGGGTCAACGAACTGATCCTCGACGACCGACCGGTCAAGGCATTCATCATGCCGCTCGAGCAGGCCCAGCGCCTCGGGGCGATGGCCCTGTTCGGGGAAAAGTACGGGGAGCACGTGCGCGTCGTCGAGGTCAAAGGATACAGCCGCGAACTCTGCGGCGGAACGCACGTGGCGGCCACCGGAGAGATCGGCGTGTTCACGATCACGGCCGAGAGCAGCGTCGCCGCCGGCGTGCGACGGGTCGAGGCCCTGACCGGGTGGCCCGCATACGAGCGCGCGCGGGCCAACGAGCGGCTTGTGGCCGACCTGGCCGGAATCGTCCGCACCTCCCCGGCCGAGCTGCTCGATCGCGTGCGCCGGCTCACCGAGCAGGCGCGTGGGGAGCGCGTAGCGCCCGATCGAGCCGTCATGCCCGAAGTCGCTGCGCGGGCCACGGTGGATGTCGACGGCGTGCGGGTTGCGACCGCGCGTATCGACGGCGCGAGCCATGAAGCGCTGCGAGAGGCCGGCGATGGTCTGCGCGCCCGCCTGGGGGAGGGCGTGATCGTTCTGGGTGGCACGTCCGGAGACCGGGTGAACGTGGTCGCGATGGTCACCGCTGCCCTTCACGAACGGGGCCTGCGCGCCGACTCAGTCATCCGCGCGGTGACCGCGCGCCTCGGCGGCACCGGCGGAGGACGCGCGGATCTCGCGCAGGGCGGCGGACGCGAGGTCGGGCGCCTCGACGAGGTGCTCGATGCCGTGCCGGAGATCGTGCGGAGTCTGGCAGGCGCGACCTAAGGGGAGTGCGTATCCTCGCGATCGATCCGGGAGAGCGCCGGCTCGGTCTGGCGGTCAGCGATCCTACCGGCACCATTGCCCTCCCGCTTGAAGTGATCGAGCGCACGCGGTGGGCCGACGATCTCGCACGGTTGCGCCGCGTCGTCCAGACTCACGGCATCACCGAAATCGTCGTCGGACGTCCGTTGACACTGCGCGGAGAAGTCGGCGCGCAGGCCCGTGCCGCGTCGCGCTTTGCCGCACGCGTTGGCGCTGCGCTCGCGCTTCCCGTCACCGAGCTTGATGAACGGTTGTCGACGGCGGCGGCGGAGCGGGCCGTGCGCGAGGAGGTTCCCCGTGGCAGCCGCAAGCGCGTGGCCGGAAAGCAGGTGCGCCGTGATGCCATCGCCGCCGCGCTGATCCTCCAGCCGTATCTCGATCGAGGCAGTCTGGCCGGGCCGTTGCGGGGGCAAGATGGAGATGTTATGCTCCCCCCGTAGTCGGTCCGAATGGACGCCGCGGCACGGGGCGGATCGGGTCGCGGAGGTGTGGTGTGGTCGAGGAATCCGACGTCATTACCCTGCAGGATGAGGACGGCGTCGAGCACCGATTTAACCTCGTGGACATCATCGAAGTAGAGCGCCGCAAGTACGCGGTGCTCTTGCCCGAAGACGAGGAGGATGCGGCCGCGGTGATCTTCCGCATGGAGGGTGCGGACAAGCTGGTGCCGATCGAGGATGACGATGAGCTGGGACGGGTCATGGCCGCCCTGGAGGAGACCGAAGGGTACGGCGAAATCGTGCTTGAAGAGGGTGGGGAGGAACGCGAAGACCTCGACGTGCTGGAGGAGATCGGCGGCGACGTCGAGCCGGACGGCGAGAGTAGAGATGAGGACGACGAGGAGGGTTCCTAGGCACATTCCTCAACGGTGGTGAAGGATCCGGTCCGGCCCGTAACATCCAGGCTCCGGCGAGCGATGCGGTGGGGAGGCGTCGCCCTTGTCGGGGCCGCGGTGCTTCTTGCCGGCGCCGCGGGCGGCCTGTGGCTGCGAGTGCGTCCGGTCGGCGGCAGCGGCGAGGCACGCATTGTCATCGTCCGTCCGGGCGACTCCACGCGCCAGATCGGTGAGCGTTTGACCGAGGCGGGTGTGCTGCGGGATCCTCACTCGCTGGTACTCGCCGCGCGGCTCCGCGGGGTCGCGGGTCGGTTGCGACACGGCGAGTACAAGTTCACACCGGCGCAGAGCGCGCTCGAGATCGTCGATATGCTCGCCCGCGGCGAAGGGATCCTCCATCGTGTGACGATCCCCGAGGGCTTCACCGTCCGGCAGATCGCCGCGGCCCTTGCGGCCGCCGGGCTCGTGGATCACGATCGCTTCCTGGACCTGGCACTGCGCCGCGGACGCTCGCTGCAGATTCTGGCGCTGGCGGAATTGCCAATCGACCGCCTCGAGGGATATCTGTTTCCGGACACCTACGCGCTCCCGCGCGGCCTCACGGAGGAAGAAGTCCTCGCGGGGATGCTCGCCCGCTTCGAGGCCGCGGTGGGTCCGGATGTGCGCGCGGCCGCTCGCTCCCGCGGCTTGACCCTTCATCAGTTGCTGACCGTGGCCTCGATGATCGAGCGGGAAGCCCGAGTCCCCGCGGAGCGTCCCGTCATCGCGAGCGTTATCTACAACCGGCTCGGGCATAGGATGCGCCTGGAGATCGATGCCACCGTGCTCTACGCGCTGGGGACCCACAAAGAAGTGATCACGACCGCCGACCTGAATACGCCGTCCGCGTACAACACGTACCGCCACGTGGGCTTGCCGCCGGGCCCGATCGCCAACCCCGGGCTTGCGTCAATCGTCGCCGCGGGCGCCCCGGCGCGCACGTCCTACCTCTACTATGTGCTGCGGCCCGACGGCAGCCATCATTTCAGTCTCACCCTAGATGAGCACGAGGACGCGGTGCGGCGGTACCGTCCATGAGAAAGTGGCTTGGGCTGCTGGCCCCCCGGTACAGGGTCGGCGCCGTCTACGACCTGTCCCCACGGCTGCTGCGCGCCTGGGGTATCGAGGCTCTGATGCTCGATCTCGACAACACGCTCGTCCTGTGGCACGAGACCGCTCCACCGCCTCAGGTTCAGGCGTGGGTGTGCGAACTGCGGCGGTCGCGCATTCCGGCGTGTGTGGTCACCAACAGCCTGTCGCGGCGTGCGCGCGCCGTGGCCGCGGCCCTCGACCTACCAGTCGCCCAGGGCGTCTTCAAGCCCAGCCGCGCCAAACTGCGCCATGCGCTCGCGCTGCTGGGAACCGCGCGCGAGCACACCGCTATGGTCGGGGATCAGCTCTTCACCGACGTGCTTGCCGGCAATCGTCTGGGTGTGCCGACGGTGTTGACCGTCCCTCTTGCGCCGCGCGAGGCGCTGCGTATCCGCGCGCTGCGCGTGCTCGAACGCCGCGTGCTCGCGGCACTGGTGCGGCGCGGACTCGCGCCTAGTCTGACTCCTCCGGCAAACGGGCATTGATCTTCCACGGACCTTCACCACGCCGCGTCGGTGGCATTGCGGGCGCGACGTGACGTACGTATTGACGTTCGTGGGGGCGGCGGATGCAGTGGCCGATACGCAGCCAGGGGGCGACCGAATGGTGGCCGCTCTATGTCCGAGGCCTCGCCGTCCTGTTCGGAGTGTCGGTGCTCCTGCTGGGACGGCCGGAGCCGGTTTCGCCTGTCGCGCTGCTGCTGCTCGTCCTGCTCTTCCCGGCGGGACTGCTCAGCATGCTGGACGCCGGGCGCACGACGGGCGTCCCGCCCGCCAATGCCGCGGGGACGATGCTCGAGCTGCTCATCGTGTCATTCCTCATCTACGAAACCGGCGGGCTTCGCAGCTTCTTCTATTTCTTTTACGTGCCGGTCCTGATTTGGGGCACGACCGGACGCGGACTCGTCGCCGGTGTCGTGGGCGGCTGGATCGCGGCATTCGGATACACGGCGGCGCTCTCGCTCCAGGCCGCCCCGTCCGCCGCCGCTCTTCCGCGCGCCGCGTTGTTGCTGCTCGTCGGCCTGCTGGTGGGCCTCATGGAGCAGCGCCGTACGGAAGCCACCGCGTCGGCGCTGCGCGGGGCGGAAGAATTGAACCGGCGCGCGCACCTCGCGGCCGAGATCCATTCCACGCTGAACGAGATGGCATCGCGGGCGCTTCCGGAAAGGGCGCGCGTTTTGCTCCATCGCGCATTGCACCTGGCCGGGGCGCAGATCGGACTGGTCGTGGTCTTTGACATCGAGGGCCGGCCGGTTATCGAGGCGAGTCTCGATGCCGACGGCAACGCCCGGCCGGCCGGCGAGGTGCTGCCATCAGGGCCGGCGCTGGTGAGCATGATCGCCTCGGGCGTTGTGCAGTCGACCGTGGACGCGGCGGCCGACGCCCGATGGGTCAGCGTGTTCGGGAGCGTGTTCGGGAAGGATGCCACCGGCACCGCCGTGGTCTTCCCCCTGCGCACGGAGGGCCATCCGTTTGGGGCGCTCTACCTCGCACGCGGGGAGGTTCGGCTGTTCGCCGACGCGGAGCTCGACGCCGCGGGCACGCTCGTGGAGATGGCGTCGGCGTCGCTGCGGGACGCGCAGGTGCATACCCACGCGCGAGAGTTCCTGCTGAGCACCGTCAACACGCTGACGGCTGCGCTGGAGGCCAAGGATCCCTACACGCGGGGTCATTCGCAGCGCGTGGCCAGCAACGCCGTGGCGATCGCGTCCGGGATCGGGCTCGATGCGGAGGAAGTCGAGCGGATTCAGTGGGCGAGTCTGCTCCACGATATCGGGAAGATTGGTACTCCCGAAGCCATTTTAAGGAAGCGCGGCCCGCTCACGGAGGAAGAGCGCGCGGTGATGAACCTGCACCCGGAGCGCGGCGCCGCGATCCTGGGCCAGATGTCACCGTTTCGGCCCCTCGTGGATTACGTGCGCTTTCATCAGGAAGCCTACGATGGCAGCGGGTATCCGCAGGGCCTGGCGGGCGACGCCATTCCGCTCGGCGCGCGCATCATCCGCATCGCCGACACGTTCGACGCCCTCATCTCCGATCGTCCCTACCGGCGCGGACGAACCGTGGCGGAAGCCATCGCCGAGCTGCAGGCAATGGCGGGCAAGGCGCTGGACCCGGGCCTGGTGGACACATTTCTGCGGATCCTGCAGATCAAGCCGCCGTTCGAAGTTCAGCTTCGCCTCTGGCGGGAGCGGTAGAGCTCAGTGATTGTGCGAGGACGCCGCGGCGACAGTCGTATTCCGCCCACCGCGGGCGCGCGCCAGGGCTTCTTCGAGCCGGGCGAGCAGACCCCGGTCGTCTTCCGCATCCATAGGGAAGCAGGCCAGGCCGACGCTGACGGTCTGCGTCATCGGATAAGGATGATCGGGCACCGCAAGGGCACCGCTCTCGACCCACTGGCGGACGCGCTCGGCCAGGATGAACGCGCCTTCCAGCGGAGTTTCTGGAAGGATCAGGCCGAACCGGCCGCTGCCCAGTGTCGCCCGCAGATCCACCTGTCTGGTCGCACGCGTGAGGATGTCAGCGATGTGGAGCGTTACCGCGCGCAGGCCCTCGTCACCCATCGTCTCGCGAATCTCGTCGTCTTGATCGAGCGCGATCAGGCCGAGGGTAAAGGTGCGGTTGAAGCGCCGGCTGCGGCGCACCTCACGACGAACCGCGATCGCAAAGTAGTTCGCGTTGTGCAGGCCCGTGGCGGTGTCGACCAGTACCTGACGACGGAGGCTGTCGCGGAGTCCCTCCAGTTGCTGCTGGGTGGCAAGCACGCGCCGGTCACGCTGATGCTCGTGGCGCCGGATGCCCTCCAGGATCCCCGCCGAGATCAGGCGGTCGAGCCATCGCACGATCTCGACGTCGACCGGCGGCAACTCCGGGTCCTCCAGCACTTCGAGCACCAGCGGCTTGACCAGCAGGAGCACGCGGATGACCTCGTGAAACGGCACCTGCAGCGCAAACGCTTCCTGAGCCAGACGTGCCGCGAATTCGGCGAACGGCTCGACCCGATCGGTCGTCACCGCTTCCACGAGGGCCGCGACGCCGGTCAGCATGTGCCGGTCCAGGCGGGCCTGACCGCCCCACGACGTGCTGATGCCCGGGCTCTCCGCGATCTGCCGGGCCCACTGCGCCGCGAGCGTGCGATGCTGCGTACGGATCCGCTCGATGGCCGCGTCGTGCATGGTCTCCTCAAAAGCCGCGATCCCGCCGCCGGCTCCTACATATCCATTCCCCAGCAGGAGGAGGCGCCAGTCGCGCGACGAAATCCGTCGCCTCCCTGGTCGATATGATGGAGACCAAGCTTCGCGGCATCCTGCAGGAACTCGTGGGCGACGACACGCGCGCCGCCGCCGTCATGAGCATGGACGGGCGTGTTGTCGAGGCGGTGGGCAAGGGAGGGACCGTCGATCTCGGCAAGATCGGACACGATCTTGCGGCGTTGCTGAAGGTCGGCGCCTACTGTCTGCGCAAGCTCGATGGCGGTGACCTCGACTATGTCACCGTCACCACCGAGACACTCTCCGTGCTCGTCGTCGCTATGGGGCCGATGTATTATCTGGCGACCGTGCTGGACGCGGGCGGCAATGTTGCGCGGGCGCGACTCCAGATCCGCCGACGTCGAGCGGAGATCACGGAGCAGCTCACGTGACCCTTCCCGCGCGCCTGGCCAGCGCGATCATCGTCTCGATCGTCCTCGTCGCGGCGCCCGCGCACGCGGCTTCGATTCGCGCGTCCGCTCCCGCCGCGGGATTGCGCGACGGGGCGGCCAAATTTGCCGCGGGGCGCGTGCGCGAAGCCGAAGTGATTTTCGCGCGGATCACCCGCGAGACGCCGAGGGATCCGCACGGATGGGTGTGGCTGGGGGTCGTGCGCTATCATCAGGGCAATCACAGCGGGGCATCCACGGCATTTGAATCCGCGGCGCGGCTCGCGCCGCGGGACGCCAAGATACAGATCTGGCGCGCACACCTGCTCCTGCGGCTTGGCCAGATCGCGGAAGCCCGCGCGGCATTTGAACACGTGCGGCTCATCTCGAACAACGCGTACGTGCGCCAGCTGGCTGATCAGGCGCTGAGGGCGCTGCAGCCGGCGCCAACGCTGCCCGCAGACCAGGAGGCGAAGGGGCAGACCGCGCAGACCTGGGCGGTGACCATGAAGGGATACAGTGACCTCGCGCGTCACTACAATCCGCGTCTGCGGCCGGAAGAGGCCGACGCGATCGCGCAGTCACTGCTCACGTTCAGCCGGTGGTACAATCTCGATCCTCGATTGGTCGTGGCCCTGATCGTGGTGGAATCGGGCTTCCAGCCGAGGGCGCGCTCGCGCGCGGGCGCGCTGGGGCTCGGACAACTGATGCCGGCGACCGCACGGTCTCTGGGAGTCGATCCATACGACCCCGCACAGAATCTGTACGGCACGATTCGATATCTGCGTGGGAACCTCGATCGTTTTGGCTGGAATAACGTGCACCTGGCGCTGGCCGCGTACAACGCCGGGCGTGGCGCCGTAGAGCGATACGAGGGCATCCCGCCATATGACGAGACCCGTTGGTATGTCTACAACGTCTCCAACCTCTATCGGCGGCTGCTCTCGCTCTAGGAGCACAGGGAAACATGCCGGAACTCCCGCGCCGGCTTTTGGAGAGTCACCGGAGGTCTAGGCGAAGCCGCCCCCGGGCAGAGTAGAAGTAAGCAGCGGTGGACCGCCCGCCCCGCAGCAACCTTTCGGGGCGTCGGCGGCGTATGGGAGAGGAGCCTCCGAACGGGCAAACCCGCCGCAAGGCGGGGGCGCAAAGCCACGGGGGCGCGTGACCCGCATGTGTGGATCGCGCGGCCAGCCGGGTTGCCGAAGTGGCACTCGATCATGCCTTTCGGCCTCGGGATTGGCCATGGCCGGAAGGCATGTCGTTTCTCAGGTGGGCGGTGGTGAGCGTGAGGGCGACGATCGGCATCGGCCTGACAGTGGCGATCGCGCTCGGCGTGACGGGTTGTGGAAGCCGAGCGATTCGCGCGCAGGACGCGGTGTCCATCGGGGTCCTCGCCCCGCTCAACAGTGGAGTTCCGGCCGCGGCCCGCGCGGCGGTACAGGGGGCGACGCTGGCCGCGGAGGAAGTGAACGCCGCCGGCGGCATCGGCGGCGCGTCGCTTTCCCTGGTCACACTGGATGATCGCGGCAGCGCGGAGGAAGCCGCCAAGCATTTCGAGCAGCTCGTGGCGCAGAGGGCCGTCGCCGTCGTCGGCCCACTCACCGATGCCACCGCGATCGCGGTCGCTCCCATCGCCGAGCGCGCCAAGGTCGTGGTGATCAGCCCCGGGGCGACAGGCACGATCCCCTACGCCGGGTCCTCGTTCTTCCGGACCGCTCTGTCTGCCGAGTCGCAGGCGCGGGCGCTGGCCGAGTTCGTCGTGCGGATCAAGCGGGCCCGGCGCATCAGCATCATTCAGGACGGCAACGAGTACGGCACCCTGGTCGCGCTGGCGTTCTCGCAGCGCATCCATGCGTTGGGCGGTGAAGTCGTCGGCACCCGCTACTACCGTGACGGTGAGTCCGCCTTCGAGCGCCACGCCACCGGCGTGGTCGCCGACGGCGCCGATGCGGTGTTCATCGCCGGGTATCCCGATGAAGGCGCGCCGATCCTCGCGGCGCTGCGCGCCCGGGGTGTGCGGGTCCTCTTGATCGGCTCGGATGCCCTCTATTCGCCCGATCTGATCTATCTGGCCAAAGAGGCAGCCAATGAGCTGCATCTCCCGGCGGGGTTTATCGCGACCGAGCGACTGCCCGCGATCCAGAAGTTCGTGAGCGCGTACCGGAAACGCTTCAACGAGCCGCCGGATCAATACGCCGCCCAGGCGTACGACGCCGTCAAGTTGATCGTCGCGGCGGTCCGCCGCGGGGGCCGCGACCCGGCGACGATTCAGGAATCGCTGCGCGGGCTCCGGCGCTTCCCGGGAGTCACGGGTGAGATCACGTTCGATCGCTGGGGAGCCCCAGACCGATCGGTGGCGATCGTGCAGGTGCAGGCAGGTCGGTTCGAGCTCGTCAGGCGCTAGGCGCCGAGGAGGAGAGAGATATGCGACGCGCACTTGTGCTGATCGTTCTCGCCGCGGTGAGCATCGGGCCCTGGCCCGCGTCCGCCCAGCAGCGAGTGTTCCTCTCGATCGCGACCGGGGGGACGGCAGGCGTGTACTTCCCGCTTGGCGCCGCGCTGGCCGAAGTCTGGACCGGCAAGGTGCCCAACGTTCAGGCGACGGCGCAGACCTCCGGAGCGTCGCTGGTCAACCTCCGGCTGCTCCAGCGCGGCGATGTCGCCATCGCCATGGTACAGAACGACACAGCCTACTACGCGTTTCACGGCACGGAGATGTTCATGGATCGGGTCGCCAACAAGGCCCAGCCCTTTGCGGCGCTGCGGGGAATGGCGATGCTCTACCCCGAGACGATTCAGGTTGTGACGCTGCGGACGAAAAACATCACTAGCATCGCCGACCTGAAGGGCAAGCGCATCGCGGTCGGCGCGCCGGGCAGCGGCACCGAGGTCAATGCGCGGCAGATCCTCCGGGCCTATGAGCTCGGCTACTACAATACGCGCCCGGACTTCCTGAATTTCGCGGAGGCCGCGGATCAGCTCAAGGACGGCGTCGTCGACGCGGCGTTCATCACCGCAGGGTACCCGACCGCGGCGGTGCAGGACATCGCCGCCAACCGTGACCTGAAGATCATCCCGGTCTCACGTGACATCGCCGACGCCTTGCGAGAGCAATACCCTTACTACACGGCGGTGACGATTCCGGCCAACACCTATCGCGGACAGGCCGAGGCGGTCGACACCGTCGCGGTGATGGCGATGCTCGTTACGCGCCAGGACGTCGATGAGAATCTCGTCTACTCACTGATCGTGGCCCTCTGGGACAACCTCGACCGCCTGCGTACGGCTCACGCGCGCGGGCGCGACATCGCGACCAGCTCCGCCCGCCGCGGGATGCCGATCACCATGCACGCCGGCGCGCTGCGGTATTACCGGGAGCGCGGGATTCGGTAAGCGCGGGTGTCACGGCGCGCTGCCCTCGAAGCTCTCCGCGCCGGTCCGGCGCTCGTCGCCAATCTGCCGGTCGACGTGGTCGACCTGGACCGTCTGGTCGCCCATCTCGTCGCCCGCGGGTTCGACGGCGGTGTGCATATCGCCGGCACCGGCGTGGAGGGTCTCCTGTGGGTCTACGACGGCGCGCCGCGGGAAGCGTGGATCTTCGAAGCGGGCGGGATCGAAGCCGTGCTGCAGGGCGAGCCGGGACGTGACATCGTCCGGCAGATCGCGACGAAAGGCGGCGCGGTCAGTGTCCATCCCGGCTCCCCGCCGGCGCCGGCCATGCCGGCTCCGGTCCCCGAGCCCCCACGAGAGCCCGCGCGACCGGCGGCCGTGGAATCGCGTGCCGCGTCACACGCCGCCGTCTCCGCGATGCAGCCACCCGGAGACGTCTCGCAGATCCCACCGGAGGAGGATCCGTCACCGCTTCCCTGGCCGGCGATCCTGGAGGAGGTTGCCGAACGAGTTGCGCGTCACCGCGGGCCGCGCCTGGCGGCCCGCTTCATGAATGCCGTGGGGAGCGCGCTGGCCCCGTACGGCGGACGCGTCGCCGGCGGCCGCATCGTCGCGCCTCCGCTGGCGCGATCCACCTGGCGGATTGTCGTCGAAACGGCGTGCGGACCGGTCGTCGCGATCGCCGGCCGGGCATTCGTCGACCGCACCATCGCGGCGGCGGAGCGGCACGTCACGGGCCGGACAAGGGAGACCGGCGCATGACGCGGCTGCGCCGTCCCATGATCATCGTGGGTCTCGTCGTTGCGGCCTCCACCTATGCCTATGGATTCGAAGGCGGAGGCCACCAGATCCGGCTCGTCAGGCATCTCGTCAGCACCGGAGTGATGATCTTCGCACCGCTCGTCGCGACCCTCGGCTGCCTGGTCGCGGCCCGGGCGTACGCATCGGGCGATCGCGAGCGGCTCGTGTGGTCAACAGGGGCTCTGGCCGCGCTGTCCTGGGCGGCCGGACGAATGGTGTTCGCCGCCGACCAATGGTGGGGAGGTATCATCAGCCAGTCGCCGTCGGTGGCCGACGGTTTCTTCGTGCTCTTCTATATACTCCTCGGCATTGCCCTCCTCATGGAAGTCCGGCTCGTCGGGCCAATGATCGATCGACCCGTCCGTCTGGGATTGCTGGCGCTGGGCGTCGCCGGGTTGGTGGCGGGGTTTATCATGGTCGTCGAACCGATCGTCCAGAGCTCGACCTCGACCGTCGAGAAAGCGCTCGCGGCATTCTATCCGTCGGCCGCGGTCTTCTTCATACCGGCCGGACTGGCTCCCGCCGTCGGATTCCGCGGCGGAACGTCCGCGTATGTGTGGCTGGCCGTCGCGCTGGGGGCGCTGTGTCTGGCTCTGGCGAGCCTCGGACACGCGATGCTGACCTCCTACGGCCTCTACTCCGAAGTCCACAGCATCAACGCGCTCTGGGTCGCGGGCTTTATGCTGCTGGCGTTGGGCGGTTTTTGGCAGCGGATGGTTCAGGAGGAGGTCTAGGTCGTGGCGGCCCGCACGGGGATCACGCACTATGCCTGGCCAGGGGGGCTCGCCGCGGTAGTCGAGGGCCCGGCATCAGGCACCGCCGCGGTGTTTGGGCTCGGCGGCTGGCGTATCGGTCCGGCGCGCGACGTTCTCCCCGGTGGCCCGCCGAGCGGTGCGGAGATGGTTCACCTGGCGCTGCCCGAGGCGCTCGCGGACCAGGTGGCCACGTCGCTCCATCTGGTCGGGTCCAGCATTCACACCGATTTCGTCCATCTCGATCGCCTCGTGGCGCGACTGCAGGCCGATGCGACCGATGCCATGCTGTTCGTGCTCGGCCGCGCGCCGGCTGCGCTGGTCCTCTCAGCGAGTCAGGTGACGGTCGTCGAGCCCCGTCACGAGCCCATCGATGAAGTCCTTACCGGTGCCGATGGATGGATCGTCATTGGCCTCGGCAAAGTGAGCGCGCCTGCGCCCTCCGCACCAGAGCCTGTGCGCGCCCAACTTCCGCCCGCCCCTGCTGAACCGGAGCCGGCCCGCGCGGAGCCCGCGCCGATATCGACCGGCGCGACCGCCGACGGCGTCGCTGCGCCGCCAGGCACGTTCGGTCGGTTTACATCCGACGCGCGGTTCGTTCTCGCGCGGGGCGGCACCGACCGGCTGCCGGCCGATGTGTCCGCCCAGATCACGGAAGCCGCGGGCGATGCTCGCACGAACCTCATCGCTCTGCTGGATGGCGCGCACACGCTCTCGCAGATCGCGGCGGCAACGGGCCTTGCGCCGGGCGCGGTTGTCGCGGTGATCGAGATCCTCACAACCCACCGGCTCGTCTTCCGGTACGTGAGCCGGGTCCGTCCGGCGACGGGTGCGTCCACGCCGGGGTAGCCGCGGGCAGAGAGCCCGCGGGGCTCGCCCGCCGGGGCACGTGCCCGCGGGTGATACGTCTAGACTCTTCCGGTCGTGGGTACAATTTCATCGCGGAACCTTGCACTAATGTTCTGGATGGTCTAGACTAAACCCGCCTGAGTCATCAGGCGACAAACTTCATAGGAACTCCCCGAAAATGGCAAACCCACTGTGAGGTGGGGGCGCAAAGCCTCGGGACCGTGGACGTGGTCGGCCGGGCTGCCGAAGGGACTTCATTTAATCCCCCCGAGGGCGGCTCGAGGGGATTCGTTTTTATCCGTCCTCATAGGAGGTACGCGATGGTCGTCCGCAGCACGCGCGCACCAGCACGGAGCGAGCAGGTCACCCGTCCGGCCCCCCAGCACGAAGACGAAGACGTCCTCATGGCCGACTATGTCAACAGTCACAGCCCCGCGATTCGCGATCGCGTGGTCGTGGCGTGCACGCCGCTGGTCCGGCGGATCGCATCCGAGTTTATCTTCTCCGGGGTCCCCTCCGACGATCTCGTTCAAGTCGGCTACATCGGTCTTCTCAACGGGATCGCGGCCTTCGATCCGGGGCGGGGGGCCAAATTTGCCACGTATGCCAGTTATCTGATCCGCGGCGAGATCCGGCACTATCTTCGCGATCAGCGCGACACGATCCGCAAGCCCCGGTGGCTCCAGAAACTGAACTCGCGGATCGAGGATACCGTCGGCAAGTACGTGAGCGAGTCCGGAAGGTTCCCTGGCCTGGAGGAGCTGGCCGAGGAGCTGAACCTCGAAGAGGACGGTCTTCTCGAAGTCCTTCGCACACGGGAGATGCTCCGGACGATTTCCCTCGAGACCGATGAGGAGGGCGGCGACCTGCGCGTGGACCGCGACCGCATCCGCCACCGGTCGCACATCAGCTTCCAACTCCCCATCGAAGACCGCGTGATGCTCGTCGAAGCGATGGAATCGCTCAACAGCCTGCAACGCAAGGTGCTATACTACCTCTTCTACACCGACCTAACCCAGACGGAAGCCGCCAAACGCATCGGGATCTCTCAGAAGCACGTCTCACGCGTGCTGGCGTCGGCCCTCGCAAAGCTGCGGGGCGTCATGGGCACACCGCATACGGGGACTCTGTAGTAGGGAGGGAGTGGGATGTCGCAGCTGAAAGACGTGCTGACTGATCTCGCCAAAGTCGAGGGCGTGGTCGCTGTGCTGGTGGTGGGCCGGGACGGCTTCGTCGTCGAAGGCATGGCCAGCGAGGAATCGGTGGACCTGGAAGCGGTTGGAGCGATTGTCGCCAGCAATATCGCCGCCGCCGACTCGATGGGTCGGGAAATGGTCCGTGGCACGATGCGGAATCTTCTTCTAGAGTACGACGACGGGCCGGTCTGCATCGGACCGGCCGGGCCCGACGCCATGCTGGTCGTGGTTGGCGGCCGCGAAGCGAACCTTGGGCGCATCCGTCTGGAGATGCGCCGCAACAGCCAGCTCGCCGCGGCGCTGGTGTAGCGGGAGCCTCGTCTAGCGGGCGCAGAGGACCGACCGCTTCTCTTCGTCTTCCTTATATAGTGGGGAATCCGGGCAGGAGCCGCGACGCGGCTCCTGCGGCATTTCTCTGGGGCGCCACCAGCTAGGGGTGAGCCAGGCCGGGAGCGTCCCGGTCACTCTTGGACGTAGACCACGCGCAGGATCTCATCGATCGTCGAGACGCCGGTGATGACCTTTTCGAGCCCGTCGTCTCGTAGTGTGCGCATGCCTTCGCGAATCGCCAGGGCCTTGATCTCGTTCGCCGGGGCCCGGTGGACGATGAGGTCGCGGATGGGGTCGCTGAGCACCATGAGCTCGAAGATGCCGACGCGGCCTTTGTAGCCGCCCCCACGACAGTGTTCGCATCCCTGCCCGCGGTAGAAGACGACCTCCTCGTGGGCGTGGGCCGCTGCGCCCAGGCGCCCCAACGCCTCGGGTGGAGGCGAGTAGGCCACCTTGCATTTGGTGCAGATCACGCGGGCCAGGCGCTGCGCCAGCACCCCGATCAGCGATGAGCTGATCAGGAAGGGCTCGATCCCCATGTCGACCAACCTGGTGATCGC
>JBQTJP010000180.1:0-3244 GCA_052386995.1 Armatimonadota bacterium | reverse complement strand
CGCGATGAGAGAAGTGATCCGCGTGACCAATCCAGTCCTCGCCAGCCTTCGGCCCGAGCGTGTCCTCCAGCTGGCCCAGGAGATGATCCGCATCCCGAGCTTCTGCAAGGAGGAAAAGAACGTCGCGGATTGGGCAGCCAATACCATGGAGGGGATGGGCTTCGACGAGGTATGGCAGCAGGAGGTGACGCCGGGGCGTCCCAACGTGTTCGGCCGCCTGCGCGGGACCGACGGGGGACCTTCAATCCTGTTCAACGGTCATCTGGACCACAACATGGTCTGCGACGGTTGGACGCGGGACCCCTTTGGCGGCGACGTGCAGGACGGCTGGCTCTACGGCCTGGGCGCGGCAAACATGAAGGCCGGCGACGCGGCAATGCTGGCGGCGATGGAGGCCGTTCAGAAGTCTGGCGTTCCCCGAAAGGGCGACCTCATCATCGCTTTCGTCGTCGGGGAACTGGAAGGCGGCCTCGGCACGCGGGCCGCGCTGGCCGAGGGCCTTCGCGCGGACATGTTTCTCCTTGCGGAGCCGACAGAGTTGGGCATCGTCACGATGCACGCCGGTGTTGTGCAGGTGCGGATCATCGTCCATGGAGAGATGCGGCACTACACGACGCGGGCCGGCCGCAAGAATCACGCCATCGAGAAGGCGATGAGGATCGTCCAGGCGCTGGGGCCAAGTTACGAGACTATCCCTCCAGGGGGCTGGATGACGTTTACACCGAAGCCGGATTACGAAGGGTTGCCGCGGCTGAACCTGGGCGTCATCCGCGGCGGCATGACCCCCGCCGTGCTCACCTGGCGGTCGTCGCTGGTGCCCGACTACTGTGAGATGATGTACGATCTGCGCATCGTGCCGGGACAGAGCCCCCAGACGGTGGTGAACGACCTCGAGCGGGTGCTGGAGCGCCTGCGGGCCGAGGATCCGGATCTTCGGGTCGAAGTCGAGCTCGTGAAGGAGCACATCTACTTTCCGCCATTCGAGGTGCCTCTCGAGAGCCCTATTGTCAAGACCGTCGCGGCAGCGCACCGTGAGATCGTCGGGAGCGAGCCTTTGGTGGGAGCGCTGGCGCCCACAAAGTACGCGGGCGCGGACTCGGCACACATGTTTGCGGCCGGTATTCCCGGTGTCATGTATGGCCCCGCCGGCAAGTTCCTGAGCGTCCCCGACGAGCGGGTCGAAGTGGAGAATGTCGTCAGGGCCAGCCAAGTGTTTGCACTCGCCGTCGCGCGCGTGTGGGGCGGCCCAGGCAGGGGTGAGTCGGATGGCGGTGTCCAGGACTAGAGATGCCGAGGGGCTCCACAAGAAGCTCGCCCCGGTGAACCCGGAGCAGGGTCATATCCCCGCTTTCATTTTTTCAGATCCCGAGATCTATCGCCTCGAGCTGGACGCCATCTTCACCCGGTGCTGGCTGTTCGTGGCCCACGAATCCGAGATTCCCTCGCCCGGCGACTACGTCACCCGCCACATGGGTGATCACCCCGTGATCGTCGCGCGAGGCGAAGACGGCCGCATCCGCGTGCTGCTGAACGTCTGCCGGCACCGTGGCATGCGGATCTGCCGCGCCGACCTCGGCAACGCCTCGCATTTCCGCTGCCCCTACCACGGTTTCACATACAAGAACACGGGCGAGTTGATCGGGATCCCGTTTCAGACCGAGATCTACGGGCCGGGCCTGGACAAGTCGCGGTTCGGTCTGGTCGAGGCCCGCAGCGACGCGTACGCCGGGCTGGTCTTCGCGACCTGGGACCCGGACGCGCAGCCGCTGCGTGAATATCTGGGCCCCATGGCCTGGTATCTCGACCTGCTTGTCGGCCGCGCCGACATGGAAGTGATCGGCCCGCCGATGCGTCACGAGCTGGCCACGAACTGGAAGCTCCCCGCGGAGAACTTCGCCTCGGACGCCTACCATACGCTGCACACCCACGCTTCGATCGCCGAGATCGGTCTGACGCCATCGGCGAAGTGGGCGAAAGACGGCTATCACATCTCGGCGAGCAACGGCCACGGTGTGATGCTGGGCGCGCCGACCGCGCAGTTCATCTTCTCAAAGGAGCTCCTCCCGACGTTCGAGCGGCGCCTGCGGCCCGAGCAGTTCGCCCTGCTGATGCAGCTGGCCAACATGCCCGGGACGGTCTTTCCGAACCTGTCGTTTCTCATCTCCGCGGTCACGCTCAAGGACCGGCTAATCTCGCACACCGAACTGTTCCTGTGGCGACCGCTGGGCGTCGATCGCATCGAAGAGGTCACCTGGTTGCTGGTGGAGCGCGACGCGCCGCAGGAGTGGAAGGATCTGTCGCGCCAAGCCTACATCCTCACCTTTGGGCTCTCGGGAATCTTCTCACAGGACGACACCGAGAACTTTACCAATATCACGATCAACAGCCGCAGCGCGATCGCCCGCAAACTCTCGTTCCTCTACGAGATGGGCAAGGGAAGCCGGCCGATGCGCGGCTTCGCGGGCCCCGGCGAAGTCTACGAAGGCAAGTACAGTGAGGCTAACGCGCGGCAGTTCTACCGGCGGTGGCTCGAATTGCTGCAACAAGGCGCGTAGGAGGCCCCGCGCGATGCCGGTCTCGCCGCAGGTACGCGAGGAAATCCTGGAGTTTCTCTATCAAGAAGCAGAGTGCCTCGATACTGGCCGGTTCGAGGACTGGCTGGGCATGATGACCGACGACGTGCAGTATCAGATGCCCGTGCGCCTGACGCGGGAGCGCGGAGATGCGCCCGACCGCTCTGACCAGATGCAGTTCTTCTGGGACGATCGGGCGACCCTGGAACTGCGCGTCCGGCGGCTGCGGACCGACTTCGCGTGGGCGGAGGACCCACCGTCCAGGACCCGCCACTTCGTCTCAAACGTGCGGATCGCTCAGGCGCCGACCCCCGACCTCCTGGACGTCCGCAGTTACGTCCTGATCACCCGCAGCCGCGGCGACGCCCCCAACTACGAGATGATCTCTGGCGAGCGGAAGGACGTACTGCGGCGCGCGGACGGCACGTGGAAACTGGCCCGACGTGAGTTCGTCGTGGACCAGGCGATGCTGGGCGTGAAGAATCTCGGGATTTTCGTGTGAGGTGGGACCATGAGTGAGGCGATGAGGGCGGTACCCGATCAGGAGATCGAGGTCATCAACGAATTTGCGACGGTCCGGGTCCGGAAGGTCTGGACGCGCAACGGCGAGCGGCTGGAGATCATCTCGCCGCGGCTGGGGCACGTGATCCGCCTGGACGCGCTGGCCCTCG
>JBQTJP010000179.1:0-13246 GCA_052386995.1 Armatimonadota bacterium | reverse complement strand
TGTCGTCCAAGAGCTCCACTTCCCCGGTGTGCAGCCCGGCGCGGATAGCGATTCCCAATGGCCGAAGGGCATCGCCGATCGCGCAGGCACATCGGATGCCTCTTGCCGGCCCGTCGAACGTCGCGTGAAAGCCGTCCCCGGTGGTCTGGATCTCGCGGCCCCGGAAGCGGGCCAGTTCCTTGCGCACCAGGGCATTGTGCGCCTCGAGCAGTTCTCGCCACCGGTGGTCTCCGATCTCTGCAGCCCGATCGGTGGAACCGACGATGTCTGTGAACAACACCGTGGCCAGGGCGCGTTCGGGTTCAGGGGCGTGCCGGACTCCGGTCAGAAACTCCTCGATCTCGCTGATGAGGGCGTCCATGTCGCCGGCAAACTGAAGGTGGTCGACACCGGGCAATTCGACAAACTTCGCGCCGGGAATCCGCCCGGCGACGTACCGGCCTTCTTCCACCTTGATCACCTGGTCGCCGGTGCGATGAAGCACGAGAGTCGGGACGCGGATCGCCGGCAGGACGTGCCGGATGTCGATTTCGGCATTCATACGAGAGAGAGCGAGCGCCGCGCCAGGGCTGCCCGCCAGTCGCTGATCGGTAATCCACCACTCCTTGAACCGCTCGTCGTTGGCGCGGCTCGGCGCCATCCTGCTGAGATCGGCGACGCGGCCCCACCTGTCCGCGATCGTCGCGGCTGCCTGCTGAAGAGCCTTTTCCCACTCCTCGCGGGTCCGCTGCCACGGATAATCCGGAGCCCAGGTATAGGAGGCGGGTGTCCCGTACAGGACCAGTGCCGGCGTGCGCTCGGGGTACGTGGCCGCAAACAGGGCTGCCATCGGGCCGCCTTCGGACGAGCCGAGCAGGGCAGCGCGCTCGCACCCGACGGCGTCCATGACCGCCCGCAGGTCGTCCATCCGCTCCTCGAGCGTGGCGAGCGCCACCCGATCGGAAAGTCCCATCCCACGCTTGTCAAAGATGATCGTGCGGGAGAAGGACGCCAGCCGTTGGAGGTATCGAACAAACGAGGGTTCCTCCCAGCCGTGCTCGATGTGCGTGAACGATGAGGGGGCGACGACGAGATCCAGCGGACCGTCGCCGATCACCTGGTAGGCGATGTGGATGTCGCCGCTCTTCGCGTATCTGGTCTCTGGCCGCATCGTGGAGCCGTAGTTCGATGCGGGCCAGAGGTTTCCATTCGGTCGCCGCACGAGGACCGGACACTCAATATCTCTGACCGGCAGGGGTCTTGCGACCGGCTGGGAAATGCTTCCCCTGCACGAGAAGGGAGGTCCACGCATGCTCCGGAGGCTCCGCAACGTGATCCGCGCGTTCCTCGGGCTGTTCATCCGCATGGCCGAGGACCCGAAGGTCATGCTCGAGCAATACATCGACGATGTGCGCTCCAAGATTCCGACGATGCGCGCGACGGCCGCCAGTGTGATCGCCACCGAGCTGAAGCTCAAAGCGCAGATCGAGGAATTGGAAAGCCAGGTCGGCGATCTAGACAGGCAAATTATCGCGGCGGTGAAACTCGGCCCGCAGTATGAGGCCGAGGCCAAGATGCTGATCGCGGCCAAAGCGACCGCCGAGCAGAGCCTGATCGAGACCAAAGACCAGTACGGGAGCGCGAAGACTGCCAGCGAGCAGGCGCGCAAGGCCCTTGATGACGCGCGGCTGGAGGTCGAGCGCCGCGTGCGCGAGGCCCGTGCCCTGATCTCGCAGCAGGAGATGATCCGGATGCAGGAAGAGCTCTCCGGTCTGATGGCGTCATTTGAGATTGGGGATCAGTCCGACGTCCTGCAGCGGGCTCGCGACCGCATCCGCGATCGGGCCGCCCAGGCCCAGGCACGGGTAGAACTGGCCACGAAGGACGTGGACGCGAAGCTGCGCGATATCCGCCGTGCCACCGCGCAGATCGGCGTCGAGGAGCAACTGCGCGAGTACAAGCGGCAATTGGGCATGCTGCCGGAAGAGCCCGTGACGAAGACCATGCAGCCGGCCAAGCAGACGGAGACGCAGCAGTAGACAATGGGTCTCACCCGGTTCGGCAAGGTCACACTGACGCTGGTTGTCTTCCTGTTGCTCGGGTACTGGTTTTACACGCATCCGGAGGCGGCCAGGAATATCCGGCCACCGCGATTCCCCACGCGGCCGCCTCAGGCCGAGCGTACGCCTTCCCCGGCGCCTCCGCCCCGAGTCGAGACGACGCCGGCCCCGGCGGTGGGCAGCGAAGCCCGGACCGCCCGGGAGCGCGGCCGTGGTCAGTACGCGGCCGGCGACTACGCCGGGGCGATCGCGAGCCTCGGACGTGCGACTACCGCGAATCCGCTCGACATCGAGTCGATCACGCTGCGCGAGAACGCCTACGCCTTGCTGCCCGGCAAGCCGGTGTGGGAGATTGCTGTCGCCGGACCTTTCTCCGGCGCCCAGGAACAGTACGGTCTGCAGATCCTCTTCGGCGTGCAGTATGCGCAGCGAGTGGCCAACCAGGCCGGCGGAATCCGGGGGCGGAGGGTCGTCGTGAACTTTCACGACGACAAGGCGTCCGCCGAGGAGGCGGTGAGAGTTGCCCAGCGCATCACCGGCGATCCCGACGTGCTCGCCGTCATCGGCCACTACAACAGTCGCGCGACGCTGGCCGCTGGGCCGCTCTACCAGAGTGCAGGGGTGCCTGAGATCACCTCGACCTCGACGAATCCAGCCATTGCGGAGCTCGGCGACTACATCTTCAGAGTAGTAGGCCATGACGGGGAGCAAGCGAGGGCGCTCGCCAACGCCATCTGGAGAGAGGGCCATCGCACGACGGTCCTCTTCGCGGATCCCGAGGACGCCTACTCGCGCGGCCTCGCAGAGAACTTCCAGCGGCTCTACGAACAGCTGGGCGGGCAGGTCATCAGCAATCCCTTTACGGTCAACGGTGAGATTCGCATCACCGCCGACCTGCGGGGCGCCAACGCCGTGCTGGTCACAGGAGAGTACTCGGATGCCGGCAAGATTGCGCGCATGCTGCGGGACATGGGCGTCACCGTGCCGATCCTCGGCGGTGACGCGGTGTACAGTCAGGGCCTGTTCGCATCCGGCGGCGAGGCGGTCCGCGGCGTGCGCGCGACGGCTTTCTACCACTACACGGTGCGGAACTCACCTTTGCTCCCGCGCGCGGAAGAGTTCGCGCGACAGTTTGAAGCCGCCATGGGGGCCCCGGCGAACCAGAACATGGCCTCGTCATACGATGCCGCCGTGCTGATCCTCAACGCCCTTCGCGACGGGAGCAGCACACGGCAGGCGATCCAGGCCTACCTGGCCGGCATCGGCCGCTCGCGTCCCGCCCACATCGGTGTGACGGGTAAGATCGCCTTCGATGCGAACGGCGAGGCGGTCGGCAAGCCCTGGGTACTGGTCCGGGCGCGCGAGCGTGACTTCGTCGCAGATCGAGTGATTGTCCCGTAGCACGTGACCGGGCCCGCCCCGTCGCAAGAGCCTTCCGAGCCGCGCCGGCCCAAGATCGTTGAGGCCCTGCTCCAGGATTTCAACCTCATCGGGCTTGGGGGCTTAGCGGCTCTTGCCGTGCTGACGGGCAGCCCCCTTCCCCTGATCGTGGGCGGGACCGCCGAGGCGCTGTACCTCATCAATGCCCCGGGCAGCCGGTGGTTCGAGCGGTATCTCGCGATACAGCGCGCACACCGCCGCGGCCGGCGCCGCGAGGCCTGGCGGCAGCGGGCCCTCGGCGCACTTCCCCGAGGCGATCGAGAGCGATTTCGCGCAACCCAGCGGCGCCTTTCGGGCGCCCGTGACTCTCTGACTCAAGAGACGCGCCAGATCGCGCAGGCCGAGCTCGACCGCGTCGAGGACCTCCTCGACCAAATGCTCGACCTCCTCGCCGTCCGGGTGGCGGCCGGCGCCTATCTCGCCACCGTCGATGCGAAAGCGCTGCTGGCCGAAGCGCAGCAGGTCAAGCGCCGCATGCGGGAGATCGATCATCCCGACCTGGTGCGTGTCGAGCAGCAGCGGCTGGACGTCCTCGAGAAGCGCCTGAGGGAGTACGCGGAGATGCGGCGCAATCTGGAGATCGTGACCTCGCAGATTTCCACGCTGGAGCACAGCATCGCCTACCTCGCCGACAAGCTCGTCTCGTGGAGCGCGGCCGGGCGTGAGCCACAGGGTCTCAAGGAGATCCTGTCCGGCGTGGAGAGCACGGAGCAGGCTCTGGAGGAGGTCCGGCCCGTGATGGAGCAGATCCAGCGGGCGCGGGAAGCGTGACGCCGGACGCGGGAAAGCGGGGCACTCGCCGATGGATGACGCGATCATAGACGGAGCGCTCGCGCTGCCGTCCTGGACCGAGGACATCCGGGCGAAGTACGAGAGTGGTGCGGCGAGCCAGTTCTTGCTGCATACTAACATCTACGATGTGTATCCGCTCGGGGGCGTCTACCTCCGGCTCCGTGAGTTCCTGACACAGTCCCTCGCCGGCGCCCCCCAGATGCTCGTCGCATACTACAATCTCGCCGACGGACTGTCGTTTGGGAGCGACCAGATGCTGCGTGAGTTCCTGGCGTTCTACAAAGTCCGTGGCTCCATCGCGGGACACTCGACCCTTCAGCCGGATGACTGGGAGGCGGTTCGCGCCGAACTGCGCGACCCCCGCGTCGTGCTCCCGATCCTGGGCCGGCTGCTCAGCCTTCGCAATAACGTCTTCCTCTTTATCGATCACGCCGAGAAGATCGCACCGGCCGGTGAGGCCGCAGGACTGTCGCTGGACGACCGCCGCCACGTCACGCTGCTGCAGCGCTGGGGCTTCGAGCCGGCCTTCCTCGCGCGCAACAACTTCATCATCCTGGTCAGCGAGCATCAGTCGACGGTGCATCCCGACCTCTGGCGGGGCAACCCGCAGCTCGACAGCGTCCGCATCCCGTTTCCTGATGAGCCCGAGCGGCTGCGCTTCATCCAGTCGGTGCTGCGGCGCGAGCCGCTGCAAACCGAGATGCCCCCGGAGCGCCTGGCCGGCCTGACCGCGGGGCTGTCGCTGATTAAGATCGAGGGGTTGCTCAAACAGGCCCGGCGCGGCGACGCCCGGCTGACGTTCGATGAGGTCGCGCGGCGGAAGAACGAGCTGATCGAGGACGAGTACGGCGGCCTGATCAAAGTCGTGGAGCCCCGTCACGGTCTCGATGCGGTCGCCGGCATGCAGGCGGCCAAAGAAGAGCTGCGCGTCGTGATCGACGCCTTTCGCCGCGGCGATACGGCCAACGTGCCGATGGCGATCGGACTGCTCGGCCCCCCGGGCACCGGCAAGAGCTACATCGGAATCGCGATCGCGAAGGAGCTCGGCGTGCCGATCGTCGAGATCGGCAACCTGCGCGCCGAGTACGTGGGGCAGAGCGAGCGCAACTCTGAAAAGGTCATCAATTTTCTCGAATCCGTCGGCGGAGTCGTCGTGCTCTGGGACGAGATCGATCAGACCTACGGCCAGCGCGGCGAGCGTGGTGACTCGGGCGTCAGCCAGCGCTTATGGGGGATGTGGAGCAAGTTCCTCGCCGATTCACGCCACCGCGGGCGGATCCTGGTCATCTGGATGACGAACCGTCCGGACGCCATGGATGAAGCGACGAAGCGGCCGGGACGTCTCGGCGATCTCAAGATCCCGATCTTTTACGCGGCCGACGATCCGCTCGGCGTGCTGCGGATCGTGGCGGAGCACCTCCGCGCCCGCCTGCCAGACGACCTGGCACCCGTGGCCGACAAGATCGCCGAGTACTCACCGGCCGAGATCGAAGCGCTCGTCACCGTGGCCCGGCGGACCGCGCCTCGCCAGGACGGGACCCCGGTCCTCGCAGCCGATCACCTGATCAGCACAGCCGAGCGATATCGGCCCACGCGCAATGAGACCATGATCGAGTTCATGGAGCTGCAGGCGGCGCTGGAGTCCACGTTCCAAGACTTTCTAGCCGAACGCTATCGCACCATGAGCCGGGCGGCGATGGAGGCACGCGCGCACGATCTGCGCCTCCGGCTCACCGCGATGGGACTTATATAGAAGGAGACGTGATGCACATGAGCCCACGCCCACCGCATCGCAACGCTTACCGGCCCGCCGTGGCAGGACGGCGGGCTGTCGTAACCTCCGCGCACCCGCTGGCGTCTATGGCCGGCATCCAGATGCTTCTCGCGGGAGGTAACGCCGCGGATGCGGCCGTGGCGGTCGCGAGTACGCTCAACGTTGTCGAGCCCTACATGTCCGGCATCGGCGGTGTCGGCGCGATGGTGATCTCCTCGGCGAAGCGCCGGGAGCGCCACGTCTTGAATTTCGTCGGCCGTGTGCCGCTGGCCGCCGATCCGGATCGCGCCACGAAACGCGACCTCGAAGATGGGCCGCGCGCCTGCCTGACGCCTGGGAATCTGGGCGGGTGGCTGGCCGCGCACGAGCGGTTCGGGACGATGCCGCGATCGGCGGTCTTCGCGCCGGCCGTCCGCATGGCCGAAGAAGGCGTGCCGCTCACCTGGAAGAACGTCGAGTTCGTCGAGAACGCGCGATCCAAACTCGCGGTGTCCGCGGAGGCGCAGCGCATCTACCTCGCCGAGGGCGAGCCGCGCCCCGGCCGCAATCTGGTCAATAGCGATCTGGCCGCGACGTACCGTGAGGTGGCGGAGGGAGGGACTGACGCGTTTTATCGAGGCCCGCTCGCGCGGACGATCTGCCGCGCCGTGCGCGACGCCGGCGGCTGGCTCGCGGAAGACGACCTGGCCGGGTTCGCGCCCGAGTGGCTCGCGCCGATGGCGGTGCCCTTTCGCGGCGCGGACATCATCACGATGCCCCCGCCGTTCTCCGCGTTCCAGGCACTTCAGACGTTGAACATTCTCGAAGCGGACGACCTTGCCGGCTGGGGACACAACTCGGCAGAGTATCTCCATCATCTCATCGAGGCCGTCAAGCTCGCGACCGCCGACCGCCTGGCGTACGCCTATGCGGCAAACGTTCCCCTCGACGGGCTGATCTCGAAAGCCTACGCGCGCGCGCAGCGGGAGCGCATCGATCCGCGGCGAGCCGGCTCAAGCGAAGGCGAGCGGTTCAATCCGGAGCGCCTCGACGATCAGATTGCGGCGGGGCATCCCGAGGAATTCGCGGCGGTCTTCGCCAGGGAGCAGACGACCCACTTCGCGTGCGCGGATGCCGACGGGCTCGTCGTCACCTGCACGCAGACCCTGGGTGCGCCGTTCGGCTCGGGATTCGCCGTCCGGGGCACGGGGATCGTCCTGAACAACCTCCTGCAGTGGCAGGATGTGGACCCGGACAGCCCCAACCGGATGCGCCCGGGCCGGCGCGTGGGCACGAACATGGCACCGATGCAGGTCTTTGCCGACGGCGAGTTCAGGATGTCGATCGGCACGCCCGGGTCCTACGGCATTCTCCAGACCACCGTGCAGATGCTGCTCAACGTGCTGGCCTTTGACATGAACATTCAAGAGGCCATCGAGGCGCCGCGCGTTCGCGTCTACCGTAACCGGCTGGTCGACGCGGAGGGCCGCATCGCCGCGGGCATTCGCGACGAGCTCGCCGCGCGCGGCCACCAGATCAACACCATCGACGACTGGTCGTGGGTCGTGGGCGGCGGCCAGGGGATCACGCGCGATCCCGAATCGGGCGCGCTGCAGGGCGGCGCCGATCCGCGCCGCGACGGGTACGCCCTGGCGCTCTAACGGGTCACCGTCTTGAGGACCCGCGGTGAGTTCGGCTTCCCTCGCGAAATCATCGACGGCCCCCCGGAGTTCTGGGCACATTCCCTTCACGGCCGGCGTTCTACCGGCACGGAGGTTCTTGCACCGCGCGGGTCCATCTGCAGTGCGCAGGGAGGAAGAGCATCGTGGGACGTTGGGTCAACGGGGCGGTCATCGCCGTCGCGGTCCTGCTCGGCTTCTCCGGCCTTCCGGTCTTGGGCCAGGGAGAGGTCGTGGATCTGCAATTCAGCCTCGCGCGCGGAGAGGCGCTCTTCTATACGGTCACCGGCGGCGCGGAAACTGTCATCGTTACACCTGAGGCGCGGCAGACCACCCAGGCTCGGGTCGAAGGCCGTCTGGCCATCCGGGTGCTGGACGTCGACGCGTCCGGGGTGATGCTTGCGGAGTCCGTATCGGAAGATCTGAGAGTGACAGCGGGTGGAACGACCGAGGAACCAATCGACGACCCGATCGTGGTGAAGGTGCGGCCTGACGGACGTGTCGTTGACCGGGTGATCGGTGCCGAAGGGCTGGAAGATTTCCCAAACGCGCTACCCGGTCGGGCGGTACGCGTCGGTGATTCATGGACGCGTCCCGGCACCGTCTCGTTTGGCGGCTTCACGCACCGGGGCACAGTAACCTTGACGCTGGACGGTATCGATCGTGCGGGTGCGCAAAGTGTAGCCCGGGTCAGGTATCGGCTGGAGGGGCCGGCGGCCTCCGCGGCGCCGTCGCAGACGCAGACGCGTGTCACCGGCACCATCAGGCTCGAGGGCGAGTTCCACTGGTCGGTCGAACGTCGCCGTCCCCTGAGGGAATCGAGCCGTATCGCACTCGACGTTGAATCAGAAGGGCTCGTGCAGCGACAACCCGTCCGGGCACGCGTCACCGCCCTCTCGACCGTGCAGCAAGAGCTCATCGCGACGCCGGGCGCGCCCCAGGTGCCGGCCGATCAACTCATCGTGCCGGGCAGAGCAATCGGCGCCATCTCGCTCGACATGCCGGTCTCCGAGATCAACACCCGGCTGGGGAACCCGGAGGCGCTGCCCGAGGGCCTCGGTTTCCGGGCGCGAGGCCTGGCATGGCGGAACACGATGGTCGGGTTCGTCGATCCGACCAACCCGGGCCGGCTGATTGGCCTCGACGTATCCCTGCGGCGCCACCGCACCAGCAGAGGAATCGGGTTTGGCTCGTCCGAGGGCGCGGTGCTGTTCGCCTACGGCCCCTCGCCGATCAGGCTGGACATGACCATTCCGCAGACGGGAGGGGTGCGGGTCTTGATTTACAATGATTTGGGGATTGCCTTCGCCCTGACGTCCGACCGCGCCCACGCCGAGCTGGGGCCCGAACATGCGCCGATCGGTGCAGTCGATTGGATCACGATCTTTCCGCCCGGCGGCGCCGGAAGGATCTATCCGATTCCTTAAGGATCGAACCCTGGGAGCAGCTGCTCGAACACCGCGCCCTGCATCAATACTCCGAGGGCTTCGATCTCAGGGCCATAGGGCCGGTCCCCCTGGTACGTCGGCACGACTTCGCGCACGCGCCGGCGCAACGCTTCCACCGTTGTACCCGGGAGCTCGCCGCGCTCGTCGAGCGCCACCACGGCCACGTAGAGTTCATGGGCCGCCAGCATTCCGAGCAAATCGCCGATCTCCAGCAAGCGGTCGATCACGGGGAAGATCATCGTCATCGCATCCTCCTGTCCAAAGGAAGCGTCAGCCTGCTCCAGCGAGGTCGGCGAGGCCATCAGCCTGAGCCGGGCCGCATACGCCAGCATCGCTTTGTGGACGACCACCAGCCCTCGGTCAAGACCCGGGGTGTTCGCAAGCTGAGGGTGGAGCCCCGAGAAGCGCGGGTCCAGGAGCCGGTGCACCCTGCGCACGCTCAGCAGGCCGACATGCGCCATCGCCGGTGCCAGTCCCTCGAGGACGTTTACCAGATGCTGGTTGTGGAACGTACCGCTCGAGAGTACGCGTCCAGGGTTCCCGGCCAGAAAAATCGGATTGTCGCTGACGGCGGCGAGCTCGCGGGCCAGCGTCTGCCTCGCGGCTTCCAGCGCATCGATTGCAGCCCCATGCACGTGAGGCACCACCCGGAAAGACACCGGCGCCTGCCCCTCTCGTCGGCGAATCCTGGTGCCCTCGAGCATGCGGCGAAGGCTCCGATTGATCCGGCCGATCCCCAGTTCGGGTCGCAACGCATCGACCTCGGGCGCATAGGCCTCCAGCGGCGCGGCCAGTGCCTCGATCGAGGCCGAGGCCACCAGCGTGTGCCTGTGCAGGGCCGCATCCAGCTTTCTCACGGCATGGTAGGCGTAGGGAGGCGAGGCCGCGGTCCCGCCGATAAGGGCCAGACCTTCCTTCATCTTGGGTTCGTAGGCGCGGAGCTCCCGCTCCTCGAACCAGCGGCGCGCCGGGATGCGCTCCCCGTTGGGCCCCAGGAGAAATCCTTCGCCCACGAACGTCTGCGCCAGATGAGCCAGCGGAATGATTTCTCCTGCCGTGCTCAGGCCTCTCGAAGGCACCCAGGGTGTAAAGCCCTCGTTGAGCCGATCCACCAAAAAGCGGCACAGCGCCGCGCTCACCCCAGACCGGCAGGAGAGGAAGTTCACCAGGCGCACGAGCAGCATGCCGCGTACCACCTGAGCTGGGATTGGGGGCCCAGTCCCGGCGGCAGCCCCCAGGAGGGCGCGGCGCTGAAACGGCCCGCGAGCTTCGGGCGGAACCTCCATCCCCGCCAGCGCGCCGAATCCGGTCGTCACGCCGTAGCACGATCCTCCGGCATCCAGATAGCGGAGAAACGCCTGGTGCGCCGCCTCCACCTCAGAGAGCAACGCCTCATCCAGCGTCACCCGCGCTCCCTGATAGGCGATCCGCTCGAGCGCGTCTAGGGAAATGTCCCGTACCGTTCGCACGTAGACGGCGTCGCTCATTGGTAGGGAAGCATCCGCCCCACGTTCTGCGCGCGCGCTTTGGCCACGATGGCCTGTCCCAGAGCGATGTCGGATGTCGCCAAGCCGCGATGCCAGAAGAGGATGGTCTCGCTCGGGCGCTCTCGTCCGGGCCGCCGGCCGACAACGACGTCGGCCAGTTCGGCGTGCACCCGGTCCCGTGTCAGCCGGCCCGAGTCGACGTGGCTGCGCAGGCTGCCCAAGGGTCCGACGAGGCACTGTGCCCAATCGTCCACCACGATCTTATCCATGATCTCGATCAAGTCCACCTCGACCGCGCTCATCGTCCCATACGGGATCACGAGCGCTCCAGGTTTGATCCATGCTGTTTTCAAGAGCGGCTCCGGTGCATCCAGTCGTGAAGCCTCGACGACGATGTCGGCACCTGCGACGCATCCTTTCCAGTCGTCCACGGCGCGCGCCGGCAGCCCGAGCTCGTCCCGCAGCCGTTCCGCGAGGGCGGTGCGGCTCTCCGGCCTCCGCGAGTGCACCCGTATCTCTTCAAGGGGAAAGTGTCGGGCGGTAAGCCGGATGTTCCAGTAGGAGGTGCCGCGCGCGCCGATATGCCCAAGCACGCGGCTGTCCCTGCGAGCCAGGTACCTGGCTCCCAGAGCCGTGAGCGCGCCGGTCCGCATCTCGGTGATCGCCGTGGCGTCCAAAACGGCGACGGGACTCCCGGTGCTGATGTCGAGAAGGAGCAGCAGCGCAAATTCGGAGGGCAGGCCGCGCCGGTAGTTGTCGATGTAGTCTCCGACCACCTTGACCCCTGCAAGGCTCAACGGCAGGATCGCCCCGCGCAGCACGTTGAAGTGCCCACGCACCTTGGGATCCGGTATGAGGTGCGTGCGCGGCTCCAGCACCGCTTCGCCCCGCCCCTGCGCGATCAGGCCGCCCTCGACTGCGCTCAAGATCTCTTCGTCGCCGAGTGCGAGGGCCGCGATATCGCGGCCGCTCACATAGATCAGCTCAATCGCCATCAGTCCCCATCAAGGCTGGGATTCGCAGGCGGCGAGACTTCTTCCTAGTGCACGACCAGTACGCGGCCCCGCATGCCATACGCGTAATGTCCCGGCGCGTGACATCCGAGTAACACGATGCCCGGACGGGCAAACGTGTAGGTGGTTTCCGCTGTGGTTCCCGGCGGCACCGAGACCTCGCCGGGAATCGCACCGTGGGCGGGCTCGGTGCCGGTCTCGTGACGATTCTGGGCCGCCTCGTCGCCCAGGAGGAACTCGTGATCAATCGGGTCCAGGTTGGTGATGACGAACCGCACGGTCGCCCCGCGCCGGACGATGAGGTTTGCGGGAAGAAACCGTGAATGCCGGATCGTCACGTTGACGGTCTGGGGGGTCGCGCTTGCCGCTCCCGCGGCGGCAGCCCCGAACAGTACGGCCGCCGCCGCGATTAGAACTATACGTCGCGCGATCATCAGACAGGCCTCCGTCGATCTGGCCGCGCGGCCCACGCGCCGGCAAGGAGCACTCCGCCGATGAGGAACGGCAGCTCCGCCGGCATAGAGCCGGGAAGACCCGGGATGGTCGGCCTGCGGACCGGAACCAGGCCCGCGGCTTCAGGCGAGGGCCGGCCCCACCCGCTGACATCGACCGCCAGATCGTAGGTGAGGTCTCCGGCGGCGCTGGCGATCGCCAGGTGGGTGAGCCACATCCCGTTGGCCGGCATCCATCCCATGCCCTTGTCCGAGCGAAGGTCGCGCATCAATTCGGGGGATGCGAGATCACTACTCCTGAGGGACAGACCGCGCCGCGGCCCGGGCAGCAATGCCGGCCGGATGTCGGTGAGCAGGTAGACATCGGCCCGAACCACTTCGCTCGCCTTCTTTCCGAGCGCCAGGATGCGCAGCGGCACCCAGGGATTCTGCACAGGAATCGTCAGGTGGATCGGCGTCCCGTCGCCGATCTGCTGCCCGCGCTTCCTCGCCGCCTCCGCGTCGAACCGGGCGGCCATGAAGATAGGGCTGCGGCTCGCGTAGAAGTCCAGCATTTCGGGCGCGTCAGGCGGCAGGATGAAGCCGTGCTCACGCGCCCACCGGCCAACGGCGGTCCCGCCGCCTTCGAGAATCGTGATGTCGAGCGCGTCGATCCGCGTCTCGAGGATGACACGTGCATTCCCTTCTGCCGCCGCCGATTGCAGCGCCCGGCGCGCGAACTCGAGTTCTTCGCGCTGCGTCTCGCGGATCAGCCGTTGCAGCGTCCAGTCCCCGCCCCGCTCGACCTTGGTGGGAATCCCCGGAAGCGGAACGATGGAGCCAAACTTGCCGCCGCCACCACCCTGGAACGAGAAGGATGTGACGTAGTGCTCCACGCCGTTGTGATGCGCGGCCAGCGTGGTCGTGCGTAGCAGGTTGACCGCGCCGTTCGGGCCGATCAGGCCGGCGCAGGCCAGGACTGGCGTCGAGGCGATCGCGAGGAACAACATGACCAGACCGATTGAGCGAAACGTGCCCATGAGAGCCTCCTTGTGACCGTTCTTTGATCGGAATAGACGGGGAAGTGTGGCGGAAAGTTCCAGACTCTCTGTGGGTCTCGCTACCTGGCGCCGCCGTTCTGCCGTGCGGCGAGGGCCATCGCTC
>JBQTJP010000178.1:0-6104 GCA_052386995.1 Armatimonadota bacterium | reverse complement strand
TGGATTCGCCCGAATCGGTTTCGTTTGACCCTGTTCTCCCTGGCTTCACCCTTACCCTGGGACGCATCTTCTCATAGACCACGAGATTCACCGGTTCCATCAAGTACGGCCCGAGCCCGGCGATCTTCGACGACGGCCTTTGTAAGGCACCACGCCGATTCGGCCATCCTGATCGATGTACGCCGCCTTCGCCTCGGCCAGGCGCTGGATTCCCTCAGTCCGAAGATGGCCCATCAGCTCCTCCTCCGTAATCAACTCACGGCGCATGTTGCGGGGGAGCATACGGCCATCCTTGACCAGAAGCAGCGGCGCTGGATGGACGAATCGCTGCAGCAGCGGGAAACGGTACCCAAGCCAGTCCAGGGCGACGCTCCAGGCGACGATTGTCCCGATGAGCACAAGCCCGTCGGTGATCGAAGTATAGTTGCCGGCCATCGCATTCTGCGCCGCATCCGCGATCAAGACGAGGACAAGCAGGTTGGGAATCCCAAACACTCCGACCTCCCGCTTGAAAGTGAAACGCAGGAGGAAGCAGAGACTGAGATAAATCGCCGAATCCCGCAGAATCATCTCCAGGAGTGGGGTGTCCGGAATCAGGATCTTCCCCCAGTCGATGGGAGAGAACATGTTCACCCACCTCCGATGATGAACACTGCCTCACGAAGAGGTACTTGGATTTCGCGCCCATACTATACAATAGAGAGAGGAGGTGCCTGACGATGGGAAGCGTAGGCCCGATGGAGTTGCTCGTCATTCTTCTCATTCTGCTGCTGCTTTTCGGCGCCAACCGTCTAGCAGGGTTGGGCGCGGCGGCAGGCAAGACGATCAAGGAATTCCGCAAGGCGATCAGCGAGGTCGAAGACGGAGTCAAGGACGTCGAGAAGCCGACGGAGCCCAATTCCTCTTCCCATTCTTAATCTCCGGGGGTCAGGAGTCGCGGACTTCCCCTGGATGCGTGCCCTGGTCCTCGTAAGGTCGGCCCGTCTTACGGCACGATGGTGAACGGGCGGTTGCGGCCCAGCCGGTAGACCTCGAAGTCGTCGTCCAGGGTGAAGATCTGGTGGAAACCGTCGCGCTCGGCAACCCGGACGAGCGTTGCGTCGGCCAGATCCATTGGCCTCGATTCATACTTGCGCATCAGGACACGAATGCGCGCCACGTCGCTGGCTTCGAGCGGCAGGATTTGCAGCGCACCCCTTTCGATCATGTCGAGCACGGCATCCTGCTCTCGCAAAGTCCCCAGGACGTGGACGGCTTCAGTGATGACCGGCCAGGTGGTGGCAAGCGGACTCGGAAGAGTGGCTGCCTGTTTTGCACAGACCATGTCAACGCGTGGAGATTCCGGCATCGGGCCTCGACTCTCAATCGGCGGCCGGCGAGGCCTTTGAGGGACTCTTCCTTCTTCAATCACATCCTCGCTGGGTGAATGCGTCTCTAAAGCCCGTGGCCTGGGAACTACATGAGGGCTGGTATCGCCAACTCCGCAGGGGTAGGCATGCGCTGGGACCGGAGTCTCAACAGAGTCGTCGTCCTGGCCGCGGCGCTCATGATGGTCGCTTTCGTAGCCGGTGTCGACGTCTCCACGCGGTCGCGCTCGCATGCGGCCGCCCCCAGATCATCCACCCGTGTGCGTCCTTCAGGGCGGGCCGAGCATTCGCCGATCAACGTCTATGCCGAAACGCTCTCTTGGCGCCGCCGGGCAATGGTATCCGAGGTACCCGAGCGAGTGTACGTGCCGAACAGCGGAGCGGGCACGGTGGATGTTATCGACCCGGCCACGTTCGAGGTGGTGGGACATTTCCCCGTGGGGGAGGTCCCGCACCACATCACGCCGTCCTGGGACATGAGCCGCCTCTACGTGGACAACACGCGCTCGGGCTCGCTGACCGAGATCGACCCCAAGACCTCCAGGCCCATCCGCACCATACCGGTGCCCGACCCATACAATCTCTATTTCACCCTTGATGGAACCACGGCAATCGTCGTCGCCGAGCGATATCGTCGGCTGGACTTCAGGGATCCGGATACCTGGACCCTCATCAAGAGCGTTCCAATTCCCTGGTCGGGAGTCGACCATCTCGATCTGTCCGCCGATGGCCGGTACCTCCTCGCGAGCACTGAGTTCGCAGGAGTCGTGGTGAAAGTGGATCTCATGGCCATGGAGATTGCTGGCCATGTGGACGTCGGTGGCAAGCCGGTGGATGTGCGCCTGGCGCCAGATGGATCGGTCTTCTACGTTGCCAACCAGGGACGGCATGGGGTCTCGATCATCGATCCGGTTCTCATGCAGGAGGTGGCATTTCTGCCCGCCGGTCCGGGGTCGCACGGCCTGCAGGTGAGTCGCGATGCCAAAACGTTGTATGTGAGCAGCCGTCTGGCCGGGACGATCTCTGTCATCGACCTCTCCGCGCGGCAGATTCGTGACACCTGGATCGTGGGAGGCAGTCCCGACATGTTGCAGGTGTCGCCTGATGGCAGGCAGCTCTGGGTCTCGAACCGCTTCACCGACACGGTTTCAGTGGTGGATACCGAGACGGGCCACGTTCTCAAGATCATTCGGGTGGGACGCAACCCGCACGGGCTCACGTACTTCCCCCAGCCTGGTCGGTTCAGTCTGGGGCACAACGGTGTGTATCGATGAACACGCATCGCGACGGAGAACGTTCGCCTCTGCCAGGAGGATGCCAATTCATCTCGTCGTGGGATGGACCCCGCTTCGATGCGGGCGTATGAAAATATTGGGCGGATCGTCAGGTCCTAATGCGCTGACTGGGGTGTTCCCGAGCGTCCGAAACTTTTCACCGGTCTGGCGATCTGCCCGCCATTCAAAAATCCCCTGATCCCGCCGAGTCCGCCGTCATCCGCTACGTTCATGGGAATTTCCAAAGAGTGTTGAAGTAGTAAGCAAGGAATTCCTCGCCGGCTGGAATCTGCATTGAACTTCTTCGGCATGTTTCCCGTAAGCAAGAAAAGGGAACACAATCACGGGGCGAGGAGTTCTCCGTGCACAACTCTCACAGGATTCTTGCGGCGATCATCCTGCAGGTCACTCTCCTGATGACTGCAACGGTTGCGTTGCTTCAGCAACGAACTCCGGCGGTCGAGGCGGCGGGGACTCTCACGACGAAGGGATTTGTGACCGCAAAAGCCGAGGGATCGCTCACGATCCTCGAGGCCGGCACGACGTTCCAGGTTGCAGTCAACAAGCATACTCAGGTGATGGGCCGTCGGACTGCCTTCCAGGATATCGCCATCAACGACCTGGTGCGTATTGAGGCAGGGACAGCGGCCGACAACAGCATGCTCGCGTCCCGTATCGAGGTGCTGTTAGCCGCGGATGGCTTATCTTCGGGTCAACGAGCGAGGCCGGGTCCTGTAAACTGGCTGCTCTCGGTGATCATGAACGGCGGGATTGTCGTCTACCTTCCGTAATCCACACGCATATCCATCTGGCGCGCGAGGGCAATCGCCTCGGCAAGGCACTCCTCGGCTCTCTGCTCGTTCCCCGTTCGCCGATAGAGTCGGCTGAGGCCCAGATCGCAGTGCGCGATGAGTGGACGCATGCCGAGCTCCTCGGCGAGTGCGCGGGCCTGCCCATAGCGGGTAATGGCGTTTTCGGTCTCCGGCGCGTCGGCTTGTGACCAGATTTCGCCGAGGAGTCGCAGGGCGTACGCTTCGTGCCCGCGTTCCTTGTGCTCGCGCGAGAGTTCCAGGGCGCGTTCGGCGAGCGGAAGCGCACTATCCGGACGGCCGGCCAGCAGATGCGCTTCGCTCACGCGGGCCATCCGGAGCGAGCGGTTGGCCATGAGCTTCATCGAGACGGCTTCCTCAACGGCCTGCTCCAGAAGAGGCAAGGCCTCGGCGGTGCGTCCGGCAAGGGCGTATGCGAAGCCCAACGGCGAGGCGACGAAGGGGAACAGAATAGGGAAGTTCTCGACACGAGTGAGAACGAGACCATGTTCGAGTACGGCGATGGCACTGTCCAGATCCCCTTTGACAAGATAGAGATCGCCGAGACCGAAAGACGCGACGACCAGGCTGTAGGCGTGACCAGCGTCCTCGGCAATCTTGATCCCTTCCTGCCCGACCATGATTCCCCCGGCAAAGTCTCCGCGCTCGGCGAGGCACGAGGCCAACCACGACCGGGAGAATACCGATGGGAAGCCGACCATACCACACTGCTCGCAGACCAGATCGCCTTCGAGGGCAGCCACATTTTGCCTGAGGAACTCCATCGCTCGAGCATAGTCGCCCAGGGAGTGGTAGGTCTGGCCCAGGCAGAAGCTTGTGACCACATTGAGTGCGAAAAACCCGAAGTCGGCCGCGGCGGCGAGGTCGCGCTGGCCTGCCTTGATGGCCCGCTCATAGTCGCCCGCCCACCAAAGGTGCCCTGGACTCTCGGGCCCCGCCCCCAGGACCGCGTCCAGGCTTGGGGGAGTCGTGCTCTCGACATGACGGAAGTACTTGAGGGTCTTCCCCCAGACTTCACCGCGGAAGGCATGATGGGCAAGCCAGTTGGCCCGGTCGGCCACGCGGTCGGGGTACAGTGTTTCGAAGACCTCGACAATCCGCGCGTGAAGACTGCGCCGCCGCTCGTGCAAGAGACTGGTATAGGCAACTTCGAGCGTGAGCGCGTGCTTGAAGGTGTATTCGAGCTCAGGAAACAGGGCGATCTCGTAGAGGAACTCGGCGACCTGCAGCCGGGTCAGGCTGGTCCGAAGCGCGTCTTCGGGTGATTCTGCGACGGCCTGCAAAAGCCGGAGGGGTACGTCCTTGCCGATCACGGCCGCGGTCTGGAGTATCTTCTTGTCGTCCGGAGACAGCCGATCGATCCGGGCCGCCAACACTGCCTGTATCGTCGCGGGCACGTGAATGGTATCGGGGGGCTTCATGAGCCGGTAGGCACCGCGATCGCCCGACAAAACGCCAATCTCCACGAGGGTTCTGACGCACTCCTCGAGGAAGAATGGATTTCCCTCGGTCCGGTCGATCAGAAGCCGCTTGAGTGGCTCGAGTCCCCGATCGTCTCCCATCAATGATTGGAGCAGCTCCTCGGCGCTCTGCCGCGCCAGGGGATCGAGCCGCAGCTGCGTATAGTAAGTTTTGCTCCCCCAACCGTGTTGATACTCCGGGCGGTAGTTGAGCAGCAGGAGGATCTGCGCGGTGGGCAGGCTCTCGATCAAGGCATCGAGGACAGCCTGCGTTTCGGCGTCGATCCAGTGGAGGTCCTCAAAGACAATACAGAGCGGTTGGACCTGGCTCTCCCTGAACAGCAGGCGTTTGACGGCATCGAGTGTTTGCTGCCGGCGCTGCCGGGGCTCGAGATCCTGCCACGCGCGATCTTTCACCGGCGCCTCGAGGAGCGTGAGGAAGGCCGGCACTGTCGGCCGGAGCGTTTCGTCAAGGGTGAGCAGTTTGCCCGTGACTTTTTCTCTAATCTTCCTCGCGTCGTCGCCGGCTTCAATGGCGAAATATCCCTTGAGGAGATCGATGACAGGAAGATAGACTGTGGCCTTGCCGTACGAGACCGAGCTGCTTTCGAGCAGAAGCCAGTTGTGGACACGGTGCGAATGGGTGATCTCCCAAAAGAGGCGCGACTTTCCAACGCCCGGCTCTCCCACCACGGCCACAACCTGCCCATGGCCCGATGCGGCTCCATCCAGAGCCTGACGAATCTGGTCGAGCTCGGCGTCGCGCCCGACAAAGCGGGTGAGTCCCCTGGCGGCGGCGGCCTGGAGGCGCGTGCGCGTGAGCGTCGTGCCGGTCAGCTCGAACACTTCCACAGGCTCCGCGATTCCTTTGACGGGGACGGGACCCAACGAAGTGACCTGGACAAATCCTTCGACCAGCCGGAGCGTCTCGGGTGTCAGCCGGATACTTCCGGGGCTTGCGAGTTGCTCCATCCGCGCGGCGAGGTGCGTCGTTTTGCCGACCGCCGAGTAGTCCATGTGGAGGTTGTTGCCGACCTCGCGCACCACGACTTCTCCTGAGTTGAGACCGACCCTGATCTGCACCTCGACCCCGGCCGCGCGGCGGACGTCAGCGGTGTACTGTCGGATCGCCTGCTGCATGGCAAGCGCGGCGTAACACGCCCGCACCGCGTG
>JBQTJP010000177.1:0-6858 GCA_052386995.1 Armatimonadota bacterium | reverse complement strand
GGAACTGGCCGAGCGATTGGCCGTGCGGCCGACGTCCGAAGCCATCATCATGCCGATGTACGCAAAGTGGATCCAGTCGTACCGCGACCTGCCCGTGTTGCTGCTGCAGTGGAACAGCGTCGTGCGGTGGGAGAAATCGACGCGCCTGTTTCTGCGCACCAGCGAGTTTCTCTGGCACGAGGGCCACACCGCGCACGCGACCCTCGAAGATGCCGATCGGGAGTGCCTGACGATCCTGGAGATCTACCGGCAGTTGTTGGAAGACGTCCTCGCCATCCCCGTCATCGTCGGCAAGAAGTCGGACTCTGAAAAGTTTGCGGGCGCCGACTGGACCTACACGCTGGAGGCGCTCATGCCGGACCGCCAGGCGATTCAGGCCGGTACCAGCCACTTCCTCGGGCAGAACTTCGGGAAAGCCTTCGGGGTGAAGTTCCTCGATCGCGACAACACCGAGAAATTTGTGTGGACGACCTCCTGGGCCGTCTCGACGCGGCTGATCGGCTCGCTCGTCATGGCCCACGGCGACGACCGCGGGCTCGGCCTGCCGCCCCGCATCGCGCCGATCCAGGTCGTCATCGTTCCGATCCTGGCCAAGGAGGGCGAGCGGGTCCGGGCCGCGGCGCAGGCGCTGGCGGAGAGACTCAAGACCGTCGCGCGCGTGCGCCTCGACGATCGCGAAGAGTACACTCCCGGCTGGAAGTTCAATGACTGGGAGATGCGCGGCGTGCCGATCCGCCTCGAGTTTGGGCCGCGGGAAATGGCCGCCGACCAGGCGGTGATGGTGAAACGGACAGGTGGGGGCAAAGTCACCGTGCCGCTTGAAGGCATTGAGCAGACGGTGCAGCGGGCGCTCGACGAGGTGCAGCGGGCCTACTTCGATCAGGCAAAAACGTTTCTCGAAGCGCACACCGTGAGCGTCACGACGATGGAGCAGTTCGAAGAGGCCATCAGAGACCGGCGGGGATTCATAAAGACCGGTTGGTGTCAGGCGCGGGCGTGTGAAGACGCCATCCGCAAGCGGACCGGTGCCTCACCCCGCGTCATCCCATCGCACGACGCGCCGCAGGGGACCTGCCTGGCCTGCGGGCAGCCGGCGACCGCCACGATGTACTGGGCGCGGGCCTACTGAGATGACGCTCAAGGAACCGGAGCACGAGGGCCAGACAAACGGCGACAAGCTCTGGTACCTTAAGCACATCGCGATGTTTGCCGGCATGACCGAGGCGGAGATGCGGCGGCTCGCCGAGCGTACGATCATGCGGTCCTACGCGCGCGGCGGTGTGATCGCCAGGCCCGACGATCCGCCCGATATGATCTACTTGATCAAGAAAGGCCGGGTCAAGCTCTCACGGTACTCGGCCAGCGGACGCGAGCACGTGCTCGCGCTCCTCGAACCCGGAGAGATCTACGGCGAGCGCGCGCTGGGAGGTGCTACTGCCGTCCACTGTGAGGCGTTCGAAGACACGCTGATCTGCGTGCTCAGCCTGCAGGACTTCGAAGAACTCCTGCGCACGAAGCCCGACCTGGCGCTCCGTGTCATCAAGGCCCTGGCGCAGCGCCTGCGGCGCGCCGAGGAAGAGATCGGGAACTTCGCCTTCCACGATGTCCCGGGCCGGCTCTCCGCGCTGCTCGTGCGGCTGGCGGAGGCCGGCGCGGATCCCCAACATCAGGAACGGCGTCCGACGCTGCGCCTCACGCACCAGGACCTGGCCAGCATGATCGGCGCCACACGCGAGACGGTGACGAACGTCCTGAACCGGTTCCGCGATATGGGCCTGGTTTCGATTAAACGGCGCGAGATCGTGATCAAGGGGCTTCAGCGCCTGCGCCAGGCTGTGCGGAAGACCGACGGCGCGCCCTGATCCCTGCGATCCGCTGCCCGATCCACTCCCGCTGGCGGACCAGCATCACGATTGAGATGAGCACCACCGTGGCCCGCCGGACCGGATCGGGGTTGAGCCAGGCGAGCAGGCCGATGATCGGGAGACCGACGATGCCGTTGATGGGGATCCACTTTGTCTTCCACCACGCAAACAGGCTCGGGACCAGGGCGACGAAAAACGCGTGAGGGAGCAGGTACAGATAGACACCCGCGGCGGTCGACAGACCCTGCCCGCCCCAAAACCCGTAGTAGATCGACCAGTTGTGCCCGATGATCGACATGGCCGCGGCCAGGGCCAGCGACCACGGCGGGACCCCGATGAGCCACCCGGCGATCAGCGGCGCGATGCCTTTGAGCGCGTCGAAGATGAAGACCAGGATCCCGACGCGAAGACCCCACAACCGTCCGGCTTCCCCTGCGCCCGGATTCTTGCCGGCCTGCCTGAGGTCAAGCCCCTGCCGGCGCGCCAGAATCTCTGCCGGAAGAATTGAGCCCAGCAGATAGGCGCCGAGTGGAACCACGATCGCCCAGATCTGAACCGGATCGAGCATCGACGCCCCCTTATCGTGCCGGCCGCGGTTCTGGGAGCATTCCCGATTGGCGCAGCCATATCTCGGTCTGGCGCATTGCGTCGTTGAGCGGCACGCGCGGGCTCCAACGAAGGACGGCGCGGGCACGATCCGTACTGTACCGGCTCCTCCGGAGGAGGTAGTCGAGCTCGGTCCGGTGCCAGCGTGGCGGACGTCGGGTGAGTGACGAGACGATCTCGGCACCGGTGGTGATGAGCCGCACGGCCCAGGATGGGAACGACCGAAGACGGCGCCCGACCATGGCCGCATAGTACCCGAAGAACTCACGCCAGGGCACATCGGCATCGGCGAGGTTCATCACTTCGCCGACCGCTCCATCCATGTCGCCCGCCGAGAGTAGCGCGTCCACCAGGTTCTCGACATAAATCGGGTAGCAGAATCCGTGGCCGCCGTCGACCACCAGCGGCAGTCCCCTGCGCAGCAGGCGGATGGCCGCCGGCGACCACCCGGTGTCCTCAGGGCCGAAGATCTGACCCGGGCGCAGGATCACGGTGGCGAGGCCCAGGTGCTGCGCTTTCGCGACTTCCCGCTCAGCCTCGATCTTCGTCTCCCGATAGAGCCCTAAGGGCCACAAGGGCGTCTGCTCGTCGATGACGTCCGACGTCGTTGGTCCATAGACCGAGATCGTGCTGACGTGCACGAATCGCCGAATGCCGGCGTCGAGCGCAGCCCGCAGCAGCCGTCGTGTGCCCTCGACGTTGACGGCGACCGCGGCCTCCCGGGTATGTGGCCGGCCCATCCAGGCGGCGCAATGAAACACGATGCCGCATCCCCGGACCGCATCGGCCAGCGTGTCTCCCCGCGTCAGATCGCCCAAGGCGGCCTGAACGCCGCGGGCCTCTAAGTGTGCCGCCTGCTCGGCTTTACGCACAAGTCCGCGCACGGGGATGCCCATCCCGATCAGGCGGTCGGCCAGCCTGCCCCCCACGAAGCCGCCGGCACCCGTCACGAATGCCGGCCGGCCGTCCGCGATTCGGACGCGATCGCTCACCGCGGCAGCAGGCCCGCGTCCTTCAGCCAGCGTTCGGTTTCGGCCATCGCCTGACCCATGGACACCGCGGGCGACCAGCCCAGACGTGCCCGCGCCTTCTCCGTGCTGAAGTGTGATCGCCGCGTCATGTATGCGACGCTGCCGCGATCCAGTTTCGGGGGCCGGCCGCGGAGCAGGCCCCAGAGTTCGCTTCCCAGCGCCATGCTCCACAGTATGGCGGCCGGAAATGAGCGCAGCGGGCGCCGGCTCATCCGCCCGTAGTGTCCCATGAACTCCTTCCATGTGACATTTCCGTCCGCGACGTTGAACGCTTCCCCCTCGATGCCGTCGTGCGCCGCGGCCAGGAGCAGAACGTCGAGCAGATGCGAGATGTAAATGGGATGGGTGATCCCACGGCCTCCATTCACGAGCAGTGGCCGTCCGGCCGCCAGCCATCGAATCGGCGTGACCGTGCCCCCTGGTGCGCGCGGACCGTACGCCTGTCCCGAGCGTACCGTGACGATGCGGAGCCCTCGGCGGATGGCGGCGTCCACCGACCGCTCGGCGCCGACCTTGCCGGTCCCGTAGGCGCCGACAGGCCAGAGGGCATCGTCTTCGGTGATCACCGCGCGGTGCGTAGGCCCGTATACGACGACGCTGCTGAGATGCACGACCCTCCTCACCCCAGCCTGATGGCACGCCTCCAGGAGGTTGGCCGTCCCGGCGACGTCGATGGCGGAGGATGCCTGCCACGTCCAGGGCCGGCCCGTCCATTTCGCGAGATGAAAGACGATCTCGCAATCGCGGACCGCTGCCCGGAGGCTCGCCGGATCGGTGAGGTCACCCCGATAAAAGTCGATGCGCGGGCCGTTCTCCTGCGGGACGATGTCCAGTCCCCGTACCCGGATGCCGTCGCGAAGAATCCGCTCGGCCAGGTGCGTGCCGATGAACCCGCTGACGCCAGTGATCAGGACCGGTCCGTTCAGTGGCACGATTATCTGTGGACGGCGATGGGGTCCCGTGCGGCGACGCGCTGAGCTGTGAGTTGCACGGCGCGTTGCAGCGGCGCGTCCACCCCGCGGTCGAGATCCGTCGTGAGCAACTCCACCACTACGTCCGGTCTGGCGCCCCGCTTCTCCAGAACCACATCCCGCCCGGTGGTTACGGTTCTAATGGTCACGAGAATCGCGGCACCACCTGGAAGCGCGTATCCCGCGCCAAACCCGACACGGCCGGCGGTGCGTCCCCCAACCAGCGGGCCGCGCGAATGTTCCTGAAAGGCCGCAGCGAGAACCTCTCCGGCAGAGCTCGTCTCCCTGTCGATAATGACTGTCACGGGCGTCGAGGGGTTGAGCCGCGGGCTTCCGGTCGTGACGAGCTCGGTGCGCTCACCCTGACGCTCCCGCATGATTGCGACCGGGAGCCCCGGGGCCAAGAACATGCCGGCAATAGACACGAGCTCTTGCTCGGAGCCGCCGAGATTTCCACGGAGGTCGAGCACCAGCCCACGCATGCCCTTGCCGAGCAGGTCTTCGAGGGACCTGGCGAGCTCGCCCGATGATCCCAGAGTGAACTGCCGGAACTTGATATAGCCTATCGAGCCATCCAGCATCCTGGATTGAGTCGTTGGGATGACGATTGGGGCATAGGTGACCGGGACGGTGAGCGGATCTGACTGCCCCGGACGCTGGACCGTGACGGACACGGCAGTCCCCGGACCCCCGCGCGTACGGGCCACGACCTGCCCAAGCGGCATGCCCGCTGCCGCACGGCCGTCGAACGCCAGAATCCGATCGAAAGGCCTGAGCCCAGCCAGTGCCCCCGGGCCTTCCGTATAGACGTCGATGATGTAGAACCGGTTGTCTTGATGCAGCAGGCGGACGCCGATCCCCGAGTAGCTCGCTTCACCACGCTGGCGCCGCAGTAACTCCTGCCATTGCTCGGGGATCGCGAACCATGTGTGGGAGTCTTCCAGGCTCGCTGCCATGACGGCCGCGGCGAAGTATTGCAGAACGGTTTCTGTGTTTCCGATCGCCCGCGCTCCGGTGGCGAGAGCACGGTCGAACTGAACTTGAAACTCTCGGCGGGCGCCCACATCGTCGGCCGCGGTGATGTTGGCAAGCTGGACGGCGATCCCCACGCGGAACAGCGCCTGGCGGAGACCGTCCACCGCCGCGTCCACCAACTTCACGGGATCGGGTCTGGCGACGTGCCGCTGGGTGAGGATCTCGAGCGCTGCAAAGACGACGCTCGGTTCGGCCGCGCGCGCATAGGAGACTGGAGCCAGCGCGACGAGCGTGGCCGCCACGCATACGATAATGAACGGCGCAAAAACACACCTGCAGAGAATCCACATGATTCTCCGCAGGCGTTTTGGCAGGAGCGGCTAAGAATCCTGCCGCGGACGTCAGGTTTTCCAGGTCATAGGCGCGGTGACAGGCACGGGGCAGTTCACGACAAAGAGCTCTCCTTTGGTGTCAGGAGTGCCCGGCCAGCGCTTCAGGGCTCCGTCCCGCTCGAGCGTCCCGACCTCTTTCTGATCCTCCACAACCTCCACTTTCTTCCCCTCGTTCCAGGTGAACGTGTAATGATCCCAAAACGGGCTCCATACGGGGTTGCCCGGCAGACTGTCGACGATGGAGGGTTGGAAGCCCATCGGCCCGGAGCCCTTGATCCCGTTCCCGAACACGAGGATCTTCGCGGTGGCCCCGGCCTTGGTGAGCCCCGCCGTTTTGGGAGAGCCGACAATGCCCATCATGGGTGCCATCGGTATTGCCGAAGTGTCGGTCACGATGTACCACTCGCCGGGAAAGCACTGGTGGAGCTTGAAGGTCACCTCGCGCTTCGCGGTGTTCGGGCGTTCGATGAGATGCCCGCCGCCCAGATAGGCTTCCAGCTTCGTATCGCGCGGCAGTTCGCCGCCCGGCCACTTCACCAACGGGTAATTGACGACGATCCTCGTGGCGTCCACCTTGACCTTCCCGCTCGACTGCGCGTCCTTGACGGCTTCGGCCGAGTTGAGAACTCGGGGCGCGCCCGTGAAGGTCACTCGGGAGAAGCGGAACGCCGGCGTGTAGTCCGACCGGCCGGGGACGGTGCTGACCACGGGACGCTGTCCGGACGCCCCGCCTGTAAACAGGTAGTAGTCTGCGGTGAGGTTATCGCCTTTGAGGGCCTCTGCCAGCTTGGGTACGATCACCAGGCCGTTGCGCTTCGCAAAGTCGGGGTCGGAGGCATCCGTCCTGATGTGGTGCGCGGGTTGGCCGTCGAAGAACACCTGATGTGTCCGGAAGGTGACAAACCCAAAGAGCCCCTTCCACCCCTGTGGCCGTGTCGAAAAGCGGAGGATGTCGCCCACGTGCTTGACGGCGCTCTTCTCCGCCCCATAGGCTGTCCCGCCTGCGATGTTTGCGTAG
>JBQTJP010000176.1:0-9259 GCA_052386995.1 Armatimonadota bacterium | reverse complement strand
CGCTCGCATCAGATCAGTCGAGCTTTCGCTCATCGCGCACGCGCCGGAGTTTGCCGCCTTCGCTCCGCGGCAGGCTCCCCGGCGCGGCCAGCGTGACCTTTGTGGAGATCCCCAGCGCAGAGCGGAGCCGCTGCGCGCACGCCGCGGCCAGCGCCGCCGACCGCGGGTGCGTCTCGCTGAAGCCACCATCCAATCCGCGCCTGAACGCATCGTCGACTTCCACCTTCACCTCGAGATCGTCGAGCGTTCGTTCGCGCGTGACCACCAGCTGATAGTGTGGCGAGAGGCCATCGATCCCCAGCAGGGCCGCCTCGACCTGGGATGGGAAGACGTTGACGCCGCGGATGATAAGCATATCATCGGTGCGGCCCACGACCGGACCCATGCGCACGTGCGTGCGGCCGCAGCGGCAGGGGTCGGGATTGAGGGACGCAAGATCGCCGGTCCGGTAGCGGATGACCGGCAGGGCCTCCTTGGTTAGCGTCGTGATCACGAGCTCGCCCACCTCGCCTGGAGAGAGCGGGGTGCCGGTCTGCGCATCCACAACCTCGGGGAGAAAGTGATCTTCGAAGATATGGCTGCCGGATTTTGCCTCGACGCACTCGTTGCTGACGCCCGGTCCGATGACTTCACTCAAGCCGTAGATGTTGACGGCGTCGACGCCGAGTTGCGCTTCGATCTGCCTGCGCATCGGCTCGGTCCAGGGCTCCGCGCCGAGCACTCCCACCCGCAGGCTCAGCGACCCGGGCGCAATTCCCCGCTCGGCGAGGGCCTCGGCGAGCGTCAGCGCATATGACGGCGTGCAGGCCATCACCCGCACCTTGAAATCCTGGAGCAGCATGATCTGGCGCTCGGTGTTGCCGCCGGAAACCGGCAGCACTGTCATCCCCATCAGCTCGCCGCCGTAGTGCATGCCGAGCCCGCCGGTGAATAATCCATAGCCGTAGGCATTCTGAAACACGTCTCCGGGGCGGGCGCCCGCGGCCGCCAGGCAGCGTGCGCACAACTCGGCCCAGGTCGCGATATCGGCGCGCGTGTAGCCGACAACCGTGGGCTTGCCGGTCGTTCCGGAGCTCGCGTGGATCCGCACGACCTCCTGCTGCGGCGAGGCAAAGAGCCCGAGCGGATACTGATCCCGGAAGTCGCGCTTGTGCGTGAAGGGCAGCCGGACGCGATCGGCCAGCGAGTGGATGCCATCGGGACGAATCCCGGCCTCGTCGAAACGCCGTCGATAATGCGGCACGTGTTCGTAGACACGCGCGGCTACCTCCCGCAGCCGGTCGAGCTGCAGGCGCTCGATCGCCGCGCGGGGCATCGTTTCCATAGAGGTGTTCCAGATCACGTGCGCTCTGCCCTCACCGCGTCCGGCGGCGTGTGCGCTCGGGACGCCGGTGCACCACGCCCTGGCAGGTGGCGATCGTCGTGCCGGCGTCATCGACGACCGTCATCGCATAGAATCCCGCCCGGCGTCCCAGGCGCTGCTCTCGTGCCTCGGCCACCAGCCCGCTCCCCGCGCGTGGCGCGTTAAGGAACTGGATCGACATCGCCAGCGCCACCGCGGGATCGCCGTGAGAATTCGACGCGGCCGCGAACGCGGCATCGGCCAGGGAGAAGATGGCGCCCCCGTGCACGATCCCCTGAAAGTTGGCCAGGGATGCATCGAGAGCAAGGCGCATGCGGCTGTATCCTGGGCGCAGCGCCAGGAGTGTGATGCCCAGGCGCCGTGCAAACGGGTCGGCGGCGATGCGGCTTCGGAGGCCTTTGGTCAGGCGGGCGCGCGGCACGCCTCGGGGATTCTCCCGATCGGCGCGCGCTTCCTGGGACGACTCAGCCGGCGCGCGCGGCAGCGCGATCGTTCCACTGCTTCGCTAGTTTGTCCCGCCGCGGCCTGTAGACCAGATCGTAGAACGCCGTCTGTGACTCTAGAACCTCCCTGGGATAGGCCGCGATGATCTTCAGCGATTCACTCCAGGCCTGGCGAAACGTGCCGGTGAACCGGCGGACGATCTGTCGTTCGAAATCTGCTGGCTTCTGCACCTGGCCGCCGATGGTGAATTGCGGTCTCCCTCTGCCCGCGACCCTATAGGCTTTGTCACTGCCGAGCCTGAACTCCTCGGCCGCCACTTTGGGCTTGCCAGGCTTTGCCGGTTTCGCCGTAGCCGTCCCACTCGCCAACCGGCGCTTCGCGGCCGCATACCAGATCGCGCGATTGAGGCCCCAGGACTTTGCGCTGGCGAGCGACAACCCCAGCGCCTTCGCCCGCGCCGCCTGGAGCGTCGCCATGACCTGAAATCGCCCGACGCCCGTGGCCGGCATGCGCCTACGGTTTCCGGCTCAGCGTGACGAGCCGGCGGCTGTCCAGAGTCAGCGCGCTGCCGTCCAGGCCACCGTACGAGGCTTCCACGCGCAGGCCGGCCGCCTCGATCATCGAGATGAGCTCCCTGAGCGTGTAGAGACGGACGATGTACCGGTGTTCGGTCCGACGGCCGTCGGCGTGCAGTAACGTGACCCGCGTCTCGCTCTGACCCTTGGCGAGGTCGATGCGCCGCTCCTCCAGGCTGATCAAGCCATCGTCGTGCCGGGTGATACCGTGCGGCGTGAAGCGGCGGATGACCCCCTCACGATGCGCGGCTTCCATCAGGAACAACCCGCCCGGCTTCAGCGCCTTATGCACCTGGCCGAGGACCTGCTGATTCTCCTCGTCGCGGTCGAAGTAGCCGAACGAGGCAAAGATGTTGATCGCCCACACGCGCAGATAATCGTCGCCGAAGAGGTCCACATACCACGGCCGGTCGCTCATCGCCCTTTCATGCTTCATGTCGCAGACGACTTCCTGCCAGGTCCGGGATGGTCGCAGACAGATGCTCCATCAAAACGAGCAGCCCGCAGGAGTCGCTTATCCTGCGGGCCGCAAATTCCTTACGAGGACCGTGGGTCTAGCGGGCGCGGGTGCCGTTCGCGTTGATCAGAAACATCTGGCCGGGTTTGGGATCGAACGCCGTGACCTCGCGCCGGAGGCGCCTGGCCTGCACCTCGCGCACAAATGCTGCTCCCTGCTGGGCGGGCGGATGGGCCCAGGAGGAGTGATGCGTCGGGAAGACCGAGTGGAGATTCGGGTTGTCCGTCATGAGGAACTCCGTGGCCAGCGCCGTCTCCTCCGGGTACATACAGCACCCGATCGCAAGGAGCGCCACATGCGGCTTGTAGAGGCGGCCGTAGAGCTGGAAGTCCTGGGTGAGGGCGCTGCTCATCGAATGGTAGACCTTCACGCCGTTCTCCAGAGTGACGATGAAGCCCAGCGCGGGCCCCCCGTAGATCGAGGGCCCCGGCCCCATCGCCGCGCCCGACCCGTGGACCGAGTTCACGACCTGGATTTTGATGCCTTCGACCTCAAACCGGCTGCCAGGTCCCCCCCGCAGAATCTTCCCTGATTCAACGCCGCGCGTGACCAGCCAGTTGGCCAGCTCGAACGTCGCGACCATCGGGGCGCCCGTCTTCCGGTGAATCTCGATCGCGTGTCCCATGTCATCACCATGCCCGGCCGGGACGAGGAGGACGTGGGCCAGGTCGAGGTTCTCGAGCCTCAGGGGCGACTCGCGATTGCTGAACGGCGCCTGCGGGTCATTGAGCCAGGGGCTGAAGAGAATCACCTTGCCTCTGGGCGAGGTCAGTCGGAAGAACATCCAGCCCAGCCATTCGAGTTGAGCCGGAGCATCTGCGGTCTGCGCCTGCGCGACGGGCGCGCGCCCGGCCTGCCTGAGCGCGTCCACCCCACGTGTCGGAGCATCTGGCCAAACGAGTGATATGGCGAGCAGTACCGTGGCCAGCACCGCCCAGATCGTTATGCCTTTCGAAAGTCTCATCGCTCTCCCCCCTTGGTTCCGAGTGAGGTAACCTGCCTGTCCTAGACCGTTGCACGCTTCATGCGGGATGGCGGGACGATGACATCACTCTGGTACCGAAAGAACCAGCGGGCAAGGAGCAAAACCATACCACGTGGAACGAGAGGGCGCCGGTTCAGATTCCCATGGAGGCTGAGGGCACATGAGTCTTGTCAGCGAGCGGTCGAGAATGTACGTGGGCGGCCACTGGGTGGGTGCCGCGAACGGACACATGATGCGAGTCACGAACCCGGCCACGGGCGAGGTGCTGGCCGAACTGCCCGACGCAGGGCGCGATGATGTCTCGAAGGCGGTCGATGAGGCCGCGAAGGCCTTCAAGACCTGGGCCGCGCTGCCGGGGCTGGAACGGGGTAAGATCCTGCGTCGCATCTTCGAGTTGATGACCGAGCGCCGCGACGACCTGGCCCGGCTGGTCACCGAAGAGAACGGCAAGCCATTTGAGGAAGCCAAGAAAGAAGTCACCTTCGCGACGGGCTACTTCTCCTGGTTCGCGGAAGAGGCCCGGCGCGTGTACGGAGAGATCGTGCCGCCGCCGATCGCCGGCAAGCGGCTCTGGGTGCTCAAGCAGCCGATCGGGGTCGTGGCGGCCATCACGCCATGGAACTTCCCCGCGACGATGGTGACGCGCAAAATCGCGCCGGCGCTGGCTGCGGGGTGCACGGTCGTGTTGAAGCCGGCGAGCGCCACGCCGTTAACTGCACTCGCTCTGGCCCGCATCTGCGAGGACGCCGGTCTCCCGGCAGGCGTTTTCAACGTGGTGACCGGACGCAACTCGGGCGCGATCGGGCAGGTCTTCCTCGATCATCCAGCGATCCGAAAGATCGCGTTCACGGGGTCGACCGAGGTCGGCAAGCGCCTGATGGCGGGCGCGAGCGCACAGTTGAAGCGGGTCTCATTCGAGCTTGGCGGCAATGCCCCGTTCATCGTCTTCGACGACGCCGATCTGCAGGCGGCCGCTGAGGGCGCAGTCGGTATCAAGTTCCTGCGCGTCGCGGGCCAGTCGTGCATCTGTGCCAACCGCGTCTACGTGCAGGAGCGAAACGCCGATCGGTTCATCCCGGCGTTCATCGAGCGGGTGAAGGCCCTCAAGGTCGCGCCGGGGTTCGAGCCGGGCGCGCAGATCGGCCCACTCATCAACGACGAGATCCTTACCAAGGTGGACAGCCTCGTGCGGAGCGCGGTCGGCGGTGGCGCGAAGGTGGCCGCCGGCGGCCGGCGCCTCACAGACGGGGCGCTCACCAAGGGCCTCTTCTATGCGCCGACGGTACTCATGGATGTGCGTGAGGAGATGGACGTCGCAAAGGACGAGATCTTCGGTCCGGTGGCGCCGGTGATGATCTTCCGCGACGAAGCCGAGGCGATCGAGCGGGCGAACGCCACGACCTTCGGCCTAGCCGCTTACTTCTACACCCAGGACCTGAAGCGGGCTATCCGGGTCGCCGAGGCGCTGGAGTACGGGATGGTAGGCGTGAACGACTCCACGGGATACACGCACGAAATCCCGTTCGGAGGTTTCAAGGAGAGCGGAATGGGCCGCGAGGGCGGGCACCAGGGGATCGAGGAGTACATGGAGGTGAAGTCGATCTCGATTGGGATGTAGGCTGCGGGTGCCTTACTTCGAGTGCTTTACTTAATGAGGAGATTCGGCAACCACAGCGCAATCTGCGGGAAGAAGTACGTAAGGAGCAGCACGAGGACCTGCAGGCCCATGTAGGGCATCATGCCCCACCAGATATCCGCCAGCAACACCCCCGGGGGGGCCACCCCCTTGAGGTAGAACGCCGCCATGGCCACCGGCGGGCTGAGAAACGCGGTCTGGAGATTCACCGCCACCAGGATGCCAAACCAGATCGGATCGATGTTGTAGGCTTGCGCGATCGGCCAGAATAGCGGCATAAAGATGATGATGATCTCGGTCCACTCCAGCGGCCATCCCAGGAGAAAGATGACGACCATTGCCAGCAGGATGAACCCGCCGGTGGAGAGACCCAGGCCCAGGACGAAGCTCTCGATCACCTTCGACCCACCCAACCGTGCGAACACCGCCGAGAAGATGCTCGAGCCAACCAACAGCGTGAGCACCATGCTCGACGTGCGGATCGACTGAAATACGGCGCCCTTGAGAACCTCCCAGTTGAGCTTGCGGTAGGCCGCACTCAGGATCAGCGCTCCAAGCGCGCCCATCGAGGCGGCCTCGGTGGGGGTAGCCAGCCCCGCCACGATGGACCCCAGAACCGAGAGGATGAGCAGTGAGATCGGCACGAGCCCGGTCAGGACCATCATCAGAATCTGGCCGAGCGGGTAGTTGCGCTCTTCTTTCGGCAGCGGCGGGCCGGCCTCAGGCTTCAGCTGCGTCTTGATGACGATGTACAGCACATAGCATGCGGAGAGCAGGAACCCAGGAACAAACGCGCCCAGGTAGAGTCTGACAATGGAGATTCCGCCGTTGGCAGCATAAAGGATCAACAAAACGCTCGGCGGGATCAAGATGCCCAGTGTCCCGCCCGCGGCTACGGCCCCGGTCGACATCCTCTTGTCGTAGCCCAACCGCATCATCGGCGGAAGCGCCAGCAGGCCCATGATCGTCACAGAAGCGCCGATAATCCCGGTGGCCATCGCGAAGATCGTACACGTGAGGACGGTGGCCAGCGCCAGCGAGCCCCGCAGCGGGCCGGCGGCGACGAGGATCGATTGGAAGAGCCGGTCCATGACACCCGACCGTTCCAGCACGAATCCCATGAAGATAAACAGGACGATGGAGATGAGCACGTCGTTGGTCATGACCTGAAACGTACGGACCGCCATCAGATCGAAGACCACGTGACCGAGACCCGCATAGCCGAAGACAAACCCCAGCATCAGCAGTGTGAACGCCGTCGGGAACCCGATGAAGATCGCCAGGCTCAGTAGGCCGAGTTGAATGATGCCGAGGGTCTCGTTGGTCACTCGATGACCTCAGGCTCGGGAGTGTCCTCCGGCCACTGGCCGGTACGGAGAGTGATGGTGCAGCGGAAGACCTGTGCGACCCCCTGCAGCAACAGGAAGAAGGCTCCTATGGGAATCGCCGCCTTCAGCGGATAGATGGGTCGGGCGTAAGGGCTGAACGCCGACGTCTCACGGATGCTGAAGGACTGCGTGAAGTAGTTCCATCCGACGAAGATGAGCGCGAGCATCGCCGGGAAGAAGACCACGATGTAGAGCGTCAAGTCGATGATCGCCTGCGTCCTGGGCGGGAAATTCCGGTAGAAGATGTCGCCCCGCACATGAGCATTTCGCGCGAGCGTGTAGGCCGATCCCAGCATGAAGTAGGCGCCATACAGCATGAGGCTCAGGTCGAACGCCCAGGTGGTCGGGACATTGAAGAGGTAGCGCGAGAACACCTCATAGGCCATGGAGAAGGTCAGGAGGAGAATGATCCAGCCCGCGGCCTTCCCGACGAACTCGTTGACGGCGTTGATGCCTCTGATGGCCCGCTCCATATCACCATCTCCTCGCCGACGCGCCCGTATACGCCCGCGTTGGAACCAACATGATCAGGGCGCTCCGCGCGTTGCAGCTACGGGGCGCCCTGTCATAGTCACGCGGCGGTACGCCGTATGCCTAGATCAACACTACTTCTTGAAGTACCGCTCGTAGGCGGGTCGGTTGTCGACGAAGACACGCAGCTTCCAGCCCACCACCCGTTTTGCCCAGGCCTTCTGGCTGGCGACGATCCTGGCGAATGTGGGGTTCGCCTGCGAGTGCTTCGCGATGAGCTTGTCCCAGGCGTCGAGCTGCGCTGAAAGCACTTCCCTCGGCGTGATGAAAACCCGGACCCCGCGCTTTGTCTCGAACTCCTCGAGGTCGCGGCTGTTGCGATCGATCATCTTGTACTGGAAGTCGGCCGACTCGGCGAAGATCGCCCCCCTGACAATGGCTTTCAGATCGGCAGGGAGCGCATCCCACTTGGACTTGTGGACGAGTACTTCGAGGGACTCCACGGGCTGGTGATAACTCTGCAGCTGGTAGACCTTTCGCACGTCGGGGAAGCCCAGGGCCTTGTCGGATGTGGGATTGTTGAACTCCGCGCCGTCGATCACGCCGCGCTCCAGGGCCGGCACGATCTCCCCACCGGGCAGGATGACCACCGATGCGCCCATCTCTTTGAAGAGCTCGGCCGAGAGGCCCACCGTCCGGTACTTGGTGCGCTTGATCTGCTCCGCCTTCAGGATGGGATTCCTGAACCACCCGAAGGGCTGCGTCGGCATGGGGCCCAGCAAGAAGCCGACCAGGTTCATCTTCATTTCCTTTTGGAGCAGATCCTGGTACATGTCAAACCCGCCGCCGTAGTAGAACCAGGAGAGTATGTCGATCGCGTCCATCCCAAACGCCGGGCCTGTCCCGAAGAGGCTGAACGCGACGTTGCGGCCGAACCAGTAGGCCGGCACCGCGTACCCGCCGTCGAGCACCTGACGGTTGACGCCGTCGATGATGTCGAACGTGCCCACGACTGCGCCGGAGGGAAGAATGTCGATCTTGAGGCGGCCGCCCGACATCTCGTCGACTTTCTTGGCCCAGTCGACGAATGAGACATGAAGCTCGTCGCGCGTCGCAAAGCCGGACTGCACTTTCCAGACGATTGGCGCCTGAGCAGCGGCGCGCTTCACATACGGGAACCCAATCGTTGCCGCGGCCGCGCCTGCAGTGACCGCGGTCTTCAGGAACTCTCTACGGCTCCTGCCGTTGGTTGGCGGGGTGGGTTGCTGCGTAACGCGAGGACTGGCACCCTTCTTGCGGCCGTGCTTCATAGGCCTCGCCTCCTGGAATGTCTTTGACCCAGAGCCAAGCACGATTTGCGCGATGTATACGCTGCCGCGGTCCGCTCTCCCTTCATTTTGCTTCCACGGCTGTGCTGAGATTCACAAGGATGCGTGCGATGGTCTGGTACAAAACCAGACCATCCCGGGCGGGCAGGGTCGTCTTCCCGCGTCGCAGAACAGGCCAGTCGTGCCCCCGATTCGTCTGCGTGGGATCCTTTTCGATATGGACGGCGTCCTCTACCGTGGGCGACGCCCTCTTCCAGGCGCGAGAAGGACGCTGGAAGCACTTGGCAGGGCTGGGATCCCCTACGCCCTGGTCACGAACAACAGCACACGGTCACCACGGCAGTACGTAGGGCACCTAGCGGGGATGGGCATTCGGGTCCCCGCGCACCGGATCGTCACCTCATCGGTCGGTACGGCTGCCTATCTGCGCCGGACACTGCGCCCCCGAGCGCGGGTGCTGGTCATCGGGGAGCCCGCGCTGCGGCGCGCTATCGTTCGAGCCGGATTTGTCCCTGCATGGGAGAACGTCGCGGCTGTCGTCGTGGGGTTGGA
>JBQTJP010000175.1:0-2279 GCA_052386995.1 Armatimonadota bacterium | reverse complement strand
CCGACCGCAGGTATGAGACGGCCGGCGACCTCCGCACCGCGCTACTCGACGTGCGCGACGTCTCCATCCGGTGCCGGTTCGTCGCCGGCTGACCCGCAGCGCCTCGTGAGAATCCCTCGTAACGCGGCCGGTCAGGGCGGGTACGTCGGGTCGTCGATCAGGTCGCTTAGAGGCGATCTGTTCGTCACCGGCCGGGCCCGCTTCGTGGCCGACATCACGCTGCCCGGCATGCTTCACTGCGCCATCCTGCGCAGCCCCCACGCGCACGCGCGGATCGTGGCGATCGAGGTGGCCGTGGCCGCGGCGGCTCCGGGCGTCGTGAGGGTGCTGACCGGTGCGGAGGCCTCAAAGCACATCCCGCAGATTCCTCATCGCATCGATCCTGTCATCTCCGGCGGGAAGCACGCCGACGTCCATTGCCTGACGCCCGAGAAAGTCATTTACGCCGGGCAGCCCGTGGCGGCGGTCATCGCCGCGAGCCACGAGGCCGCGCGCGGGGCGCTGCGCCTGATCGCGGTCGACTACGAGCCCCTCTCTGCCGTGCTCGACGCCGAGGCGGCGCTGGTACCCGACGCCCCGCGGGTCGTCGATGCTTGGCCCGACAACGTGCTTTACAGCGGACGCTATGAAGGCGGCGATATCGCGGCGGCCTTCGCGGCCGCGGACCACACGCTCGCGGCGACCCTCAGGATCCACCGGTACTCGACTCAGCCGATCGAGACCCGGGCGTATGTCGCGGTGCCGGGCCGGTTCGACGACACCCTGACGCTCTATGCGACCACGCAAAATCCTCATCAATTGCGTCACATGCTGGCGGGTGCGCTGGGAGTGCCCGAGAATCGCATCCGCGTCGTCGTCCCGAACCTTGGCGGCGCGTTCGGACTCAAGATGATCGGGCATCCGGAGGAGTCGTTGGTCTGCCTGCTGGCGATGCTCACCGGCCGGCCGGTGAAGTGGGTCGAGGACCGTGACGACTGCCTGGTGATCGGCGGTCGAGAGCAGGTCCATCATGTCGAAGTGGCGTTTGGTGCCGACGGCCGCGTCGCCGGGATGAAAGACCGCATGATCGCCAACATCGGCGCGCCGTATTCTACGCCGGGTTGGGGGATGGCGAACCTGACGGCGGCGACGTTTCCGTGCGGCTACGATATCCAGAACCAGGACGTCCAGTACACGATCGCGGTGACCAACAAGGGCCCATGGACCGCGTCGCGCGGCTACGGCAAAGAGGCGACGAACTTCGTCATGGAGCGCGTCATGGATCTGGTGGCGGTGCGCCTGGGAATGGATCCGGCCGAGGTCCGTCTGCGCAACCTCGTCCCCGCGACAGCCTTTCCGTACCGGACCGCGACCGGGCTGGTCATCGACAGCGGCGACTATCACGCCACGCTGAAGCAGGCGATAGACCTGGCAGATTACGAGCGGTGGCGCGCAGAACAGCAGCGGCTGCGGGCCGAGGGACGGCTGATCGGCATCGGCCTCGCCTGCGAGCTCACCCCCGAAGGCGGCAGCCTGCCGCGATCGCTCGTGGCCGGCTACGACACTTCGACAGTGCGCGTCGATCCATCCGGGAAGGTCACGGTGTTGACCGGCGTAACCAGTCCGGGGGGCGGCAATGAGACGGGTATCGCGCAGGTGGTCGCCGATGCGCTCGGCGCCGACATCGGCGACATTCGGGTCGTCCAGGGCGACACCGAGGCGTGTCCGTACGGCTTCGGCAACTACAGCGGCCGAAGTATGATCGTCGGGGGCGCGTCTGCCGCGATGGCTGCGACAGACGTGCGGGAGAGGATGGCACGGGTCGCCGCGGTGTTGCTGGAGACAACGCCGGAGTCGCTGGTATTCGAGCGAAGCCGGGTCTATGGTCATGGCGCACCCGACCGGTCGCGCACCTTCAGGGACATCGCGTACACGCTCTACACGCGCGCGTATGACATCGCGGACGCTGTGGAGCCGTCGCTGGAGGCGACGCGGACCTACAAACCTCCGCAAATCCGTCACACGCCGGACGAGCACGGCCGCGTGAACCCCTACCCCACGTATTCCAACGGTGCGTTCATCGCGATGGTAGAGGTCGATCCCGACACAGGCAAGGTCAGCGTGCTTCACATGACCGCGGTGCACGACTGCGGCGTGATGATCAACCCGGCGCTCGTTGACGGCCAGCTCACCGGCGCGGTCGCCATGGGGATCGGCGCCGCGCTGGGTGAAGAGGTGCGCTACGGAGAGGACGGCGCGCGGCTGACGACATCCTTTAAGGAATACCTGATGCCGCGGGC
>JBQTJP010000174.1:0-4007 GCA_052386995.1 Armatimonadota bacterium | reverse complement strand
GTTACGACTTCGTCCCAGTCACCGACCCCACCTTCGACGCCTCCTCCCCTTGCGGGTTAGGCCAGCGGCTTCGGGTGGAACCAGCTCCCATGACGTGACGGGCGGTGTGTACAAGGCCCGGGAACGTATTCACCGTCGTGTGGCTGACCGACGGTTACTAGCGATTCCGGCTTCACGCAGGCGAGTTGCAGCCTCCTAATCGAGCCGCGACTGACAGCTTCGTCTCTCCCCCGATCGCCACAGGTCAGTACTATCGGGCTTGACCGGATGCGCATGCATATGCAATTGTATGGACAATGTATTCAATCGAATTCTCGGAAGGCGCGGTAGAGGATTTGGAAACGGTGAGGTCATTCGAGCGGGGCCAGATACTCGACGTGATCAAAGAACAGCTCAAATATCAACCAACAACCGCGACAAGGAATCGCAAGTTGCTCCCCAACCTGACGCCTTCGTTCGAAGCAGTGCCCGTCTGAGGACTCCGAGTAGGAGAGTATCGCGTCTTCTACGACGTGGATGAGGAAGAGAAAAAGGTGTATGTGCGGGCGATACGACGTAAACGGCCCCACAAAACGAAGGAGGAGATCCTGTGAAGACAGTCAGTGCACGTGACTTGCAGAGGCGGGTCCGAGAGTGCGTGGAGGTCTCACAAAAGGAGCACGTCATAGTCACGCGCCACGGACGTCCCGCGGCTGTGCTCGTCGGTGTCGAGGGGCAGGACTGGGAGGATCTCGTCCTCCAAACAAGCCCCGGCTTCTGGCGGATGATCGAGCGCCGGCGAAGGCAGAAGACGGTACCGCTGAGGGAGGTCCGCAGGCGCCTCGAGACCCGGCGCCGCAGCCGTCGCCCGCGACGGGGAACCTGACGCCGAGGTTAAGAAAAATTCGAATCACCAAGCAGAAGCCCGCTCTCCTGGAGCGAGCTTCGCCTGACAATGTTACAATGGCAATTGCCCGCATTTCTGGCACTAGCTTGGCGCTCGATATCATCTTCCGGACCACCATCCATCATCAACACGTCCCGACCTTTCTCAACTTGCAATAGGGGACGTATCGTTCTGGCAGCCGGGAGGAAAGCAAACAAGGCCCGCTTTCTCCAAACGGACCTTTTAGGCCTTAACAACCTCATAGTGGTGGAGTACCGTCGGTACCTGTCGCAAGGACCGCGCCCCATGACAGGCCCTGTTTCTCCCTAGAAAATGAACACCTTCACCTTGGGGCGTGCAGTGAGAACACCTACGCGTAACCCAGGGCACACGCCTCAGAAAGGCGGTGCTAACGTAATAGCGGTCCCAATCTGCGGCCCGGTCGCATCTGGAAACCGCCAGCGGGCGCGCGCGGCTCACCGTGTCAGACGTCGTCCGGGTTGGTTCTTGCCGGAGGTTAATCCCTCGGCCGCACCCAGGTTTCGGACCAAGCCAGGCACGCACTCGACGACTGACGGTCGCCGCGCGTCTGGAGCCATGGTTTGCCTTCTGCGAACCGGCCGTTCAGCGAGACCTGTGCGGACCGCGCCGGGAAAAAGGTGGAAAACACACCGAGGGGACGGTTGTTGAAGCCGGGCGGGGCGTTGAGGACGAAGCCCTCCATGAAATCATACCATGTGAGCAGGATCACCGCGTCGGCGGCTACGACTCGCTCGGTCGCCTCCGACCGCGGGTCACCGGAGCGACCGAACCGGGCGGCAATCGCCGGTTCGCTCGTATCAGAGAACGGCGACTGGAGCACCGACTCGATCGTCGATTGGAGCCACCGGGTCACGGCGATGTTGTCGGAGTAGATCAGAACGCGGCCGTCGGTGAGCTCGCTCCGGACGAACAGCGTGTGTCCCGGTCCAGCGGGGCACCAGAGCACACGCCAATGGCTGAAGAGATCCGAGGTCGTCGCGCCGCCGTCGCGGCTGAGGCGGACGAACGAATTTTCTCCGGTCATGAGCAGCACGTTTGGGTCGACGGGCGATGTCATGATCTCCTCCGGTTGGGGCTCAATGGCGTTCGGCAGTTCGACGCAGCGGACCTGCCGAGCGGCATGTCACGCCCTCGTCACACCTTCACGCGCGTGGGCGACAGCCTGTCACAACCGCTTCAGCTCATCGTCAGGACGACTGGGGCGTGGTCGCTGGTTCCCACCTCGGTGAGCACCGCACAGTCCGATGCGCGGGCAGCGACTGCCGGTGGGGCGAGCACGTAGTCTAGCCGCCAGCCAATGTTTCGAGCGCGAAGGTTCCGCCAGGGCGCCCACCAAGTGAAGAGGCCGGGGTTATCCGGATCGAAGGCGCGCCCGAGGTCCACAAGCTGGTCGCCCAGCAGGGTCTCGAACAGCGCGCGCTCCTCGGGCCGCTGGCCGATCGCATTCGACTTCCGCTCCTTGGGGTGGACGTCCATCTCGGTGCGCGCGATGTTCATGTCACCGCAGAGTACAATTTGACGGCCATCGGCATGGAGCTGCCGGACCCAGTTCGTCAGAGCATTCAGGAATGCGAGTTTCGCAGCATAGTCTTTCCCACCGTTCGGCACATACATCGAGGCGATGATCAGATCGCCCAACTCCGCCTGTACGATCCGTGACTCCATGTCGAAGGTGGGATGGCTGAAGACGGCATCCGCCGGAACCAGATCCCGATGGATGTGCAACGAAACACCTGAATAGCCCTTGAGGCAGTGCCAGTACGTGTGATAGTCAGGCAGCTTGCACTCCGGTGGAATCTGGGCCGCCTCCGCCCTTAGTTCCTGAAGGCACAGGACGTCGGGCCGGTCGCGCTTGACCCATTCGCAGAGCTGTGCCGCGCGGGCACGAATCCCGTTCACGTTCCAGGTGGCGATTCTCACGTCTACTCCCTGCCGTCCGCCGCGGGTCGTAGCATGATCTCACATGGACTATCGCGCGATCATGATATCGAAGTGCAAGACATCTTCGCGCTTACCCAGCTTCGTGTAGAGCGCGATAGCCGGCGTATCCCCGAGATCAGCCTGCACGAAGATAACATACGCCCCGCGCACCGCAGCGATCCGCTTGAGCTCCAGGATTAGTGCCGTCGCAATGCCCTGGCGCCGGTGCGCTGCTGCGACAGCCAGATCGTAGATGTAAATCTCACTGCGTTCCTGCTCGAACTTGTGCAGCTCATAGGCCGCGACTCCGCCCACCAACTCGGAGCCCTTCAAAGCGGCGAGCGCGATGAAGTAATCGCTGTCAAGCAAGCGCCGGAGATAGGCTGAGCTGGGGCGGGCCCCGCTATAGGTCTCGACCTCGTTGAAAGCCTCTGCGAAGGTCGCCAACATGGCTTCCATCAGCGCGATGTCGTCAGGTGTTAGCAGGCGTATGGTGACGGGGGCAGTAGACATGGCTGAGATTAGATTCGAGCAACTGCCATCTAGTACCGGCAAACCGTCGGCGCCGCATGACGCCGGGCTTCAGCCGCCGCGAGCGCGAGTGTACTACAAATCGAGTGCCAGGTGAATGCGCGATGCGACCCTGTAACAGTCGTATCCTCCTGAGCTTGGGGTATGGCTTCCTGCGTCGTGAGTTCCTTGCCTTGTTACCTCCGCAAACGCGGATTCACCTTACCTTGATAACGGCGGACGCAATTGCGCGTGCAGGCGGTGTAAGCCCTTCGTGAGTCGCTGGATCTGAAGCGACTCGACGTAAGGCCGCTTCCACAACGGGATCATCGAATTCACTGAGGTCCATCGCCGCATCGTCCCGATCATCCTCGGGCGCGTTGGGGTCGAGGAGCACGCTCAGTAGGCCCTCCGGTTGCGACACGGAAGGTTTCCTGATGAGATGACGTATCCCAGCCGAAGAGGCTCACTTTTGACTCATCAGTGCGGCGGCCTGACGGACTGGCCGGGCGGCCGCGCTCTTCAGCGGTCCGCTGCAGCGTTTTGATGCTCATTGAGGCCTCCTCCTAAGCATACTCAGCGAGTATGCTGGGCGGTGGCTACCAACCCTCAAGGAGGAGACCTCGATGAGATTCTATACCCAGCAGCACCTCTACTACTGCGGCGTCGA
>JBQTJP010000173.1:0-7734 GCA_052386995.1 Armatimonadota bacterium | reverse complement strand
CACCTCCTAGTCGGATCGGTGCAGGCCGGGTTGTCCCCGGGCGAGCGGCGTAACAGAGGTAATTGCACAATTCGCGCAGTGTTCCTGCCCGCGCCGATCCCCGTCAAACAGGAGTTTGCGCCGGCTGTGCGAATCATGCCGGCAACTCGTGCAAGGAGAGGGATGGGCGTGACGATCGGCGAGAGGCTTCGGCACTGGTCCGGCCGGCGCGTGAGCGTGGTCTTCGCGAACGACGAGATTCAGGTGGGGGAATTGAGCGAGGTCGGGGACGATTTCCTGGTGCTTCAGGTCGGGTCGATCCAGTATGTCATCAGCATGCACAGCGTCGTCCGGGTGAACGAGGTGCAGGCGGGCGAGCGAGCCGAATAGGCCGGTCGCTCTGGTTGGCCGGATATGGTAACGTCCCAAGATTCACGTGCGTTCAGGGTGCACCTCCTCGGCACCTTTGCCCTGGTTGTCGGCTCCCGCAGGATCGAGGACTCAGCGTGGCGACTCCGGAAGGCAAAGGCGCTGATCAAACTACTGGCCCTCGCGCCGAACCACCGTCTCCACCGAGAGCAAGTGTTGAATACGCTCTGGCCGGACCTCGATCCCGAGGCGGCAGGGAACAATCTGCGCCAGACTGTGCACAGCGCCCGCCGCACGCTGCACCTCTCGTCCCAGGAGAGCGAGGTCGAAGCGCAGATAGCGTCGCGGGATCAGATCCTGGCGCTGGAGCCGTCCCCCTGGGTCGATGTCATCGCGTTTGAGCACGCGGCCGCCGCCGCTCTGGCCACACGGGATCTTCATGCGTGTGAAGAGGCAGCCCGCCTCTATGCCGGGGAGCTGCTTCCCGATGACCGGTACGATGAATGGGTGATCGAGCCACGTGCCGCGCTGCAGCAGCAGTATATTGCGCTCCTGCTCGAATTGGCCAAGCAGTATGAGGCCCGGGGAGATTGCGCTCAGGCTGCGGCGGCATTCTTACACGTCATCGGAGCCGAGCCGGCGCACGAGACAGCGCACGTGGGCCTCATGCGCCTGCACGCGGCCTCCGGGCGTCGGCATGAGGCGCTGGAGCGGTATCGCATTCTCCGGGAGACTATGAAGCGCGACCTGGACGCTGAACCGGGTGAAGAGGCGCGGAGAGTCTACGATGCCATCCGGACCCACGAATCAATCTCCGCGCCGAAGCACCTGCCGGTTGCGCTGACCTCATTTGTCGGCCGTGAGCGTGAGCTTGCGGACCTCGCGGCCTTGATCGCCCGTGGGCGTCTGGTCACGATCACCGGACCCGCCGGCTTCGGCAAAACGCGGCTTGCCCTCGAGGTCGCGCGCGCGGCTCAAGAGTTTCCCCACGGTGTCTGGTGGATCGACCTCGCCGGACTGAGAGATCCGCATCTGGTCCCACAGGCCGTGGCGGCGGCCGTCGGGGCGCAGGATCTGCGGTCTCCTGTTGAATCACTGGCGGCTCATCTGGAATCAAAGCGGGCCTTGCTGGTGCTGGACAACTGCGAACACCTGCTCGATGCTTGTGCTCGGTTTCTGGGCGCGCTGCTTCGCGCGTGTCCGGATGTCCGCGCGCTGGCGACGAGCCGTGAACGACTCAACGTTCAGGGCGAAATCTTGTGGCGCGTGCCGCCGATGCAGGTGCCCGCGGCGGACACGCCGTTGGAGGAGCACGCAGGCCAGGAAGCAATACGATTGTTCGTCGAACGGGCACGAGCGGTCCGCCCGGGATTTGCGCTTACGCCGGACAACGCGCGGGCAATCGGCGAACTGTGCCGTCGGCTCGACGGCATGCCGTTGGGCATCGAACTGGCGGCGGCCCGCGTCAGACACCTGACGGCTGAGCAGATCCTTGCCAGGCTGCACGATCGCTTCCACCTGCTGGTTGGCCTTGAGGGAGATACACGTCACCGGACGCTCGAGGGTGCCATCGCCTGGAGCTACGACCTGCTGGTGCCAGCGGAGCGTCTGCTCTTCACCCGCGTGTCCATCTTTCCCGGAAGCTACTCCCTTGAGGCTGCCGAGGCCATCTGCGGAGGAGACGGTCTGCAGGACGCCGACGTGCTCCACCTCCTCGCAGACCTCATTGACAAGTCTCTTGTGGTTACGGAGGAGCGCCGGGGCGGGAGGATTCGCTACAGGCTGCTCGAGACGCTGCGCGAATACGGGCGGCAACGTCTGGATGAGTCGGGTGAGACAGAGCGGATGCGCGGGGCTCTTGCACATTACTGCCTCGCCCTGGTCGAGCGAGTCACTCCGCTGCTTGTCGGACCCCAGCACGCCAGGTGGCTCGACCTGCTAGAGGAAGAGATCGACGCCCTGCGCGCGGCGATGGCATGGGCCACCGAACACGATCGCGGCCTCGGCCTCCGGATCGCGGCCGGGCTCGAGCGGCTTTGGGAGGTTCGCGGGTACAGTGCCGAAGGCCGCGACTGGCTCACCAGACTCCTCGAGAGAAACCAGGATGTCCCTGATGTCCGCGCGATGGCCTTAGCGCTCAACACGGCCGGCCGGCTGGCAATCAGGCAAGGGCAGCACTCTGAGGCCCGAGCGCGTCTGGAAGAGTCGCTCAGGCTGTGGCGCAGCGTCGGTGAGGAGCTTGAGGCAGCGATGCCGTTGAGTAATCTTGGCCTGAACTCCTGGCATCAGGGCGCCCTGGTTGAGGCTCGTGACTTCTACGAGCAGGCGCTGGCCCTCCGCCGCAAGGAGAATAGCCAGGCGTGGATCGCAGTGGCCTTGAGCGGCCTGGGGCTCATCGCCAGGGATCAAGGCGACTACACAACCGCGGTCGCACGGTTATCCGAATCCCTCTCGATTTTCAGGGGGTTAGACGAGCGGTTCGGCATGGCAATGGCGCTGGTCAACCTCGCGGACACGGCCCAGGGGCATGGCGACATGCTATCCGCCTGTGGATATGCCGAACAGAGCGTAGCCATCAGCCGCGAGGTCGGGAACAGGCTTAGCCTGTGCCATGCCCTATTCGTGCTGGCCAATAGTCGGCTGTCCCTGGGGCATGCCGACGAGGCGCGGGCCCTGTATCAGGAGAGCCTGGCCCTGGCGCGCGAGCTGGGAGACCAACGTGGCGTCGCCTTTGCGCTCTCGGGGCTGGGAGATGTGGCGCGCGTGCAAGGTGACTATCCGACGGCATCCCAGATGTATACGGAGGGCATCACGGCGTTTGCGGGACTTGGCGAAAGGCTCAACGTGGCGGATTCCCTCGAACGGCTCGCGGCGCTGGCCCTTGCCTGCGGGCAGATGGCGGGCGCGGTCCGCATCGCCGGGGCGGCGACAGCGATCCGTGAGGCGATCGGCGCGGCCCCCGTCCCGGTGCTGCAGGTTGAGGTGACAGCGGGCCTCGCCGCGGCCCGTGAAGCGCTGGGCGAAAACGCTTATGCGGACGCCTGGGCAGAGGGCCGTCGCATGACCCTGGAGGAAGCCGTCGCCTGTGCCCTCCCGATTAACGCTTGATTAACGCGCCCCGGCTAGCATAACCCCGGTTGCAGAAGACAAAGGAGGAGTCTCTATGAGCAAAGACGGTTACGCTCACCCTGAAGTGCTGGTCGAGACCGATTGGGTGGCTGCGCATCTCAACGATCCCTCGGTGCGCCTCGTCGAGGTCGACGTCGATACAGCCGCCTACGACTCGGGTCATATTCCGGGCGCGGTCGGCTGGAACTGGAAGATCGACACACAGCAGCCGATCCGCCGCGATATTCCGGACCGCGCGACACTCGAAGCACTCCTGTCGCGCTCAGGCATCGGCAACAACACCACCGTTATCCTCTACGGTGACAACAACAACTGGTTCGCAACGTTCGCGTTCTGGCTACTCAAGATGTACGGTCACGCCGACGCGCGCATCATGAACGGGGGCCGAAAAAAGTGGGTGGATGAGGGCCGCCCTATGACGACCGACGCCCCGGCAATCGCCCCGACCGCCTACCGGGCCAATGATCCTAACTGGAGCCTTCGCGCATTGCGTGACCTAGTCCGAGAGTATTTGGGGAATGCGAATCGCGCGCTGGTCGATGTCCGATCTCCCAAGGAATTCTCGGGTGAGCTGCTTGCCCCGGAGAACCTTCCTCAGGAAGGCGCACAACGAGGGGGCCATATCCCGGGCGCTGCCAGCATCCCCTGGGGGCAGGCCGTCGCCGACGATGGAACCTTCAAGCCCGCCGATCAACTTCGCGCCCTGTACGGCGGCAAGGGCATCACGCCCGACAAGGAGATCATCGCCTACTGCCGAATCGGCGAGCGATCATCCCACACATGGTTCGTGCTCACGTATCTGCTCGGATACAAACAGGTACGCAACTACGACGGGTCCTGGACCGAATGGGGAAGCCTGATCGGCGCGCCAATCGATCGGCCGTAGGCACGTGGAGGTGAAGGCCATGCACAATGTTGCGCGTTCGTCTGCACGGCCTGCGCAGATACTCGTCCTGGTCTGTGTCGCCGCCGGCCTGGCGCTTCCCGCGAGGACGGCAGGCCAGCCCGCCGCGGGATACGAGGTATGGGCGATCGATCAGGCCGACGTAGGCCGGGGAGGCGCCCGTCTGTACATTTATGACGGCCAGCGTCTGGAGGCCGGGCAGCCTGGCGCGCCTCAGGTTGTGGACCTCACCGCCGCGGCGGCGGGGGTAGGCGATGGGATCGGCATCCGCCCGCACATGATTGCGTTCAATGCGACGTTCTCTCACGCGGTCATCGCCAACGTTGCCACCGGGCACGTGTACGTGATGCGTACGGCCGACCGCCGGATGGTGGCGAGCATCGACGTCGGCGAGCAGGCGCACCACGCGGAGGTCTCGCCGGACGGCAGCCTCATCATGGCCGCCAATCAGAACGGCAAACGGCTGGCTCGCATCCGCGCCGACTTTGCGGGCGAGCGCTTCACCTATACCCGTGCCGACGATCTGAACCTGGCCGCGCTCGAAGACCCAGCCCACCCCGACAACGCGCCCATCTGCCCGGCGCTCAGCGCCGGGAAAGCGTATGTCACGGTGCGAGGCGGCGGGCTCTACATCGTCGACTACCGATCCACGCCGATGCGCGTGATCAAAGAGTACGGTCGCACCGCCGTGGCGCCGGCCGGATGCGGCGGCGTCTTGTTGGGCGGCAAAACCTACATCAACTCGGGCACCGCCACGTCGTCAGACCTGTATGTGTTCGACGCGGCCACGGACGCGATGCTCAAGCACATCCCCCTGTCCTGGTCCGGTGCTGACGGCCACGGACTCGTCGTCACGGGCGGAGGGCGATACATCTGGATGGGCAATCGGGCCGACCATAACATCATCGTGATCAACACGAACCGCGATACCTCCGCGGGCATCATCACCGGCGTCGGCGCCGCACCCGACATCATGGGGCTCTCCCCGTCGGGGCGGCGCGTGTACGCGGCCCTGCGCGGGCCCAATAATCTCACGGGCGGCCCCACGGCCAAGGGGGAGACCCCGGGCGTCGGCATCCTAGAGGTCACCGACGAGGGCAGAACGGGCAGGCGCGTCGGATTCCAGCCGATTGGAGATCAGACGCCGGCCTCCCCGAGCGACCCGCACACCGTCGCGATCAGGCCCACGCGCTAGGATTGCTGCACACCCTCACCGTCACCGGGCTCGCGGCGCGGGTTCGCGCGGGAGAGCTGTCGCCGGTGGCGGTCGTCGAGGCCTGCCTGGCCCGCATCCAGGATGTCGAGCGGACCGTGAAGGCCTGGGTGTACATCGACGACTCGCGGGCGCTCGAGACCGCGCGTCTGCTGGAGTCGGAGGCGCGCGCCGGCAGGATCCGCGGCCCGCTCCACGGGATTCCGGTTGGCCTCAAGGACATCTACGATGCCGCGGGGATGGTGACGACCTCCGGCGCCGGGGGCTTCGCGCACGAGCAGCCCACCGCAGATGCTGACGCGGTCGCCAGGCTCAGGCAGGCCGGCGCCATCATTCTCGGAAAGACGACGACTACCGAGTTCGCGTATCTCGATCCCACGGTCACGCGCAACCCGTGGAACCTCGAGCACACGCCTGGCGGCTCCTCCAGTGGATCTGCGGCGGCGGTCGCGGCCCGGATGGTTCCGCTCGCGCTGGGCTCCCAGACCGTCGGCTCCACGTTGCGTCCGGCGGCCTACTGTGGCATCGTCGGCCTGAAGGCGACGCACGGCCGCATCAGCACCCGGGGCGTCACGCCGCTGGCGTGGAGCCTTGACCATGTCGGCATCTTCACCAGGAGCGTCGAGGACGCCGCGGTCGCGCTCTCCGCGCTGGCGGATGGGAGCTCCGCCGACGATAGCGGCGCGATGCCTCCTCCGGCGGATTACCTGGCCGCCCTCCGTCGGGAGAGCCGCCCGCGCCTCGGGTTAGTGCGCGGGTTTTATCGCGATCGGGCGGGCCAGGCGGTGCGCGCCAATATGGATGCGACGGCGGCGATGTTCTCCAACGCCGGTGCGAGCATCGAGGACGTCGTGCTTCCGCCCGCTGCCGCGGCCATCCATGAGGCCGGCCAGCTCGTGATGCGGGTCGAGGCCGCAACCTTTCACGCGGAGCGCTTCCTCCGCAACCTCGAGTCCTACCGGCCGAAGATTCGCGGGCTGATCGAGGGGGGCCTGGCCACTTCGGCCACCGAGTATGTCAGCGCGCAGCAGGCGCGCCGGCGTTTTCGGGAAGAGATGGCGCCCATTTTTCGGCGCTTCGATGCATTGCTCATGCCCGTAGTACCGGAAAGCGCGCCAAAAGGGCTGACCTCCACCGGTGATCCGTTCTTCTGTGCGCCGTGGAGCTTTGCGGGATGTCCGGCGATGGCGGTCCCAAGCGGCGTCGCCGACGACGGCCTGCCTCTGGGCATTCAGCTCGTCGCCGGGGCTTTTGTCGAAGATCAATTGCTGGCGGTCGCCCGCTGGTGCGAGGCAGCGCTTCCACTCATGCCCGCACCGCCCTAGGTGCGGTACCAGAACGCATCCCAGGCTTGCCAGAAGTTCGCTCCGGTGGCGCGCACCGTGCGCGGTCCGGTGACTTCGACGTTCATGCGCCCGTGGAAAGCCGCGGCCCGGTCGGGACTGGCCAGTTCGACCTGAAACGTCACCGGCGGCGTGAACGTAAGCGGTTTTGGCCATCGCGCGCGGTTCCGAAGTGCGTCGTTCGCCCGCGTCTCGATCAGCGCGCGGGCGTCGGCCGGCGCCAGGTGCCGCGCGCCGTACCGGCCCAGTCCCCGCTTAACCGGCGCCGAGGTGACCGTCGGTCCCACCAGGTCCTGCACCTCGCGGCACGTGGCCTCATCCCCTGCCACAAACACAGCCGGCGTTCCCCAACACCCCGCGATCGCGGCCACGATCCCGGACTCGCCGACCAGGGTGCCATTGATGGCCGCGTTGTACCATGACTCGGAGGAGACCGTGTGCGAAAGCACACCGTCGGGCGTCCCGGCCATGGCGTGCGCGCCGACGAACAGCACCGCGTCGCAGCCTTGCTCGAATGGCTGCACGTGCCGCGCCCAGGTGTAGCCCAGCACGTACTCGGCGCCGCGCTCGAGCCGGTCGGCGATCAGGTTCAGGAACCCGGGGCCCCGCTCGAACCCGCCGCCGTGGCCATCGATGACGACGATCTCGGTCGCGCCCGCCTGCTTACAGGCTCGCACGGCCGCGTTGATCTCCTCGGTGTAGAGGCGCCGGCCCTCCTCATAGAGCGGCAGCGTCCCGCCGGTCTGCACCCAGTGGGAGATGCCCGCAACGCCTTCGATGTCCGCCCAAATCATGAC
>JBQTJP010000172.1:0-8112 GCA_052386995.1 Armatimonadota bacterium | reverse complement strand
CGGTGAATTCGGTGGTCGTTGCCGCCCCGCCCAGGTCAACGGTGCGCACGCCCGCCTGCACCGCTTCGAACGTCGCCTCGTAGATCGCACGGGAGACCGCGGCCGCCGCCGGATGCGGCAGGTAGGCGACCAGCGCGGCGCAGGCCAGGATCATCGCCATCGGGTTCGCCAGGTTCTTGCCGAAGAGGCGCGGCGCCGTTCCGTGCGGAGCCTCGGCCAGCACGACGGTCGGGGTGACGCCGTCGCTCACGCTGAGCACCAGCGACTCGGCCCCGGCAATGCTGCCAAACATCTGCAGCACGAAGTCGCTGAGCGTGTCGCCGTCGCGGTTGAGCGCCGGGATGACCAACCCCTCGCCGGTAGACTGGAGCAGGAGCGCGTACACCGCGTCGATGAGCTGTGGGTCGTAAGTCACGTCGGGGTGGCGGAGCGCAGCCGCGTCGGTCTCTTCCTTCAGCAACCCTTCGTAGACCGGACTGACGGTGTACTTCGGCCCGCCGAACACCTTCGCACCGAGGGTGCGGGCGTGGCGGAACGCGAACTCGGCCACAGCGCGGCAGTGCCGGCGCGTGATCTTTGTCGTCCGGTAGGCGACCTCATCATTGCCGGTCCCCTCCCGCCACTCGCGCGCGTTGTAGGCATCGCCGACCGCCATGCGCACGACGGAGATCGGCGCGACGACACCGGCAACCGGTCTCACGCCGGGGATGCGCCTGCCCGTTCTGAGGATCACGGTGGCATCGATCCACTCACGCAGCAGGGCGTTGGGGCTGCCCACGTCCCCCGCGGCCTCGGGAGTGATCGTCGCGGCCTTGATCCCATACCGGTGCGTGCGGAGCGCGTCTGCGGCTGCCCGCACGACGCCGTTGTCGGTCCGCCGGCGCGTCGGCAGGCTCAGGTCGTACCGCTCAAACTCGATCGGCAGCTCGGTGAGGCCAGGGTCGAGCACACGGATGGCATCCTGAAGGAGCTCCTGGCCGGTCTCATCACCTTCAAGCAGGACGATGCGCATCAATGCCCGCAGTGCTCAGAATCGCCTGCCACTGGTCGAAGCGTGGACGATGCAGGGCGAGGCCGATCAGGCTGAGCACGCAGAGGACGCTGAGTCCGACACGGTCGCCAAACGTCAGATAGAACACAACGCCGAGAATCGCAGGAGTGACTGCCATGGGGACGGCAAACAGCGACGCCCCAACGATCCGACCCAAGGCCGCGTCGGCCGACTGCGCCGCCATACGCCTCGCCGCTGCGAAGGCCCGCTCGCGCAGCCACCAGCCCGCGACGAGATCCGCCAACCCCACAGCATAGAAGAGAAGGGAAATGACACCGCTCACGTCGCCGGAGCCGCTTCGCCGCGACAGGACCAACGGCAGCACCACCCAGGCGGCGAGGACCACGACAATCTCCTGTAGCCACAGTATGTTGACCATTCGCCAGGTCTTCGTCACGCCTGCCCTGAGATCAGCCGGTCCGCTTTTCCGCTCCACAGCACGCTCCACGCGCGCAAACGTCGTCGCGCACATTTCTGCGAAGGGTGTTCCCATCCTGCCCGCCTCGCAGGCGGCATCGCCGCGATGGAGGGCAACGTGCGCGCGGCGCGCGCGAGACGCTGGCCGAGCATCGTGTGATGATGACGGCGGATCAGCGCTGGCGCTTCAGATGGGCGGCCAACGCCCCGCTAGCGCTGGATCGCGCGCCGGAGAATCCGCAGGTTCGCCACATCCGAGAACTGGCCTTTGCTCTCAAGCATGATGAGACGCACGGCCGGCGCGCCGGTCTGCTCCCCGCAGTCGTTCAGATCCCACGTGATTTTCGCCGACGGCCCGACGGTCTTCCTGAACCATTGGGCGAAAGGCTCCCTGGAGAGCCCGGCCTCGAGCCGCGCCGCGGGGAGCTGCTTGACGCGCATGATCGCCCTTGCCTCTAGCGACGGCGCGGCGAGTGGCGCGGAGGTCAGCGGTACGGCCGCGCCGAGTGAAATCGTGTGCGCAGTTCTCACAGCCCGGCAAATCCGTCGAGGATCCGCGCAATGTGGCGGGCGCCGTTGAGAAAGTCCCCCAGACGCACATGCTCGTTTGGAGAATGGGCGCGGTTGTCGGCGTAGCCCACGCCCGCGCTCACGACCGGGATACCCAGCGGTCTGGCAAAGGCGTAGACGGGACTGCTCCCGCCCGACATCGGGTGGAGCGCGCTCGTCCGGCCGTACACCTCTTCGCCCGTGCGGACGGTCAGGGCCACAAGGGGGTCGTCGGCTTCGACCTTCGACGGCCACATGGCCCCCTGCCACGTCACGGCAACATCGCCGAACCCCTCGGTTGTCAGGTGTGCCTTGAGTCGGGCAAAGAGGTCCTCGGGATCCTGATCGGGCACGAGGCGGAAGTCGAGCTTCGCCGAGGCGCGCGCTGGAATCACGGTCTTTGATCCGGGGCCTTGATAGCCTGCGGTAATCCCCTGAATGTTGCAGGTTGGATCGAACGCCGCCGTGCTCAGGGCCTTTCCCGTCAAGCCGCGCACGAAGGTCTTCACGCCAAAGGTCTCGCGCAAGTACGGCTCGTAGTCGGGAAGCCGCGCGTACAACTCCAGATCGCGCGGCGACGGCGGATGCGCTCTGTCGTAAAAGCCTGGGATGCGGATGCGCTCGTCGGGTCCCTTGAGGCTCGCCAGCGCGCGCAGAAGACGCCAGGCGGCGTTGGGCAGCGCGTGCGCGCCGCCGGAGTGGGCGTCCCGGCGCATCGTCTCGACGGCGAGCTCGACGGCCAGAATCCCCCGAACCGCGAGCACCATGCCGGGCCGTCCCTCCGGATCGGTTCCGCCTTCTTCCCAAATCGCGCCCTCACATGTGAGGCTGTCCCGGTGCTCGCGCACGAACCCCGCGATGTGCGGGCTCCCAATTTCCTCCTGCCCTTCAACCACAAAGAGGACGCCGCAGGGGAGCGTTCCGCCGTGCGCTGCACGCACCGCGTCCAACGCGGCAAGGCGCGCGATCAGTTCACCCTTGTCGTCCTTTGCTCCCCGGGCGTAGAGCGCGCCATTCCGCACCGTTGGCTCAAAGGGCGGGGTCGTCCACAGCTCCAGCGGTTCGGGCGGCTGCACGTCGTAGTGGTTATAGAAGAGCAGGGTCCGCGCCGATTTCCCCACCAGGCGCCCAACCACGACCGGGGCACCCGCCGTGGAGAAGCGCTCTACGGCGAGACCATGGTGGCGCAGCACACCGGCGACCAGCTCGGCGCACTCCGGCAATCCCTCGTTCTTTGCGGACACGCTCGGTTGCGCGCAGAGGCGGGCCGTTTCGGCGACGTAGCCATCCAGTCCCGCCTGCAAGAACGCGTCTATTTGGTCTGTCCCGACCATGACCGGATCACATCTGCTCTCTCATGCGCGGGCCGCTCCAGGCGCAGTCGACACGGACAGCTCCGCCAGTTGCCGACCGAGAAGGCCCACGAGGACCACACACGCCAGGGCCTGCGCCGTCAGGCCTACCAGCCATACCTCCTGGTGCGAAATCCACTCGATCGGGTCCAGCGCCAGGGCGGATCCCGGCGCAAGAACGGCCGCCACTGTCACCCCTGCCGACGTCCTGAAGAAATCGAGGGCGATCAGAAGGATCATGACGCACGCATAGTACACGCCCACGTAGAGCACTCCTCTGACCATCGGACGCCGGCCCCGCCGGAGGTTCATCCATTGCAGGAACAGGGTGTCACGGGCAAGCCACAGGGTGAAGAACACGGTTTTGAAGGTGGCAAGGCCAAGATCCCATGGGCGACCCGCGCCGGCGCGCGTGAGGTGCAGGATGGCCACGACCGCGAGTCCCACGCTCAGCGCCCCGAGCCCGACAAAGGGCACGGGCCAGATCTTGGCGAGCCACCCGCCGCCCGCGCCAGCCGCCTGGAGGCGGCGCAACCGATCGCGGCCACGCAGCAGACCGACGCCCAGCACGAAGAAGATGACGGCGTTGAACGTGAGCATCACGCCCTGGGCGTGGATCGGGGGCCACTCGCCCCACCGGAAAAACCCCACGAGGATGAGGTTCACATAGAGCGCAAAGCCCAGGGACTGGGCCGGCGTGAGGAGTTCGTAGACCGAGGGATCCCGCTTGATGTTTCTCGCGATGGCAAGGAGAAACCAGACGAGAAACACCGTATAGAGGACGATGAGGACGAAAACATGATGCACCGGCCAGCCGAACAGGACGTCGGTCATCGAGCCCCCGGCGAAGAACGGCGCAAACTGCGGTCGGTTCCCGGTTTCCAGAGCCCAGCTGGTCTGCGCGGCCACGGTGACGCCAACAAGGGGGGTGACGTCGCCGAGATTCAGCAGAACGCTCACCCCGCCCGTCAACGATGCCCACCAGAGCAGGAGCAGAGCGAGGATAACCGTCCCCCCTGCGCCGCCGCGCGCGAACACCGACATCACGAGCGCCAAGGCGTGGAACGTGATCGACCCGAGAATCACGATCACGTAGCCCGCAAGCACGAATGACGGCTTCGCCTGACCGACCGCCGCCCCAAAGAGCGCCGCGGGCATCAGGCAGAGTACGATGAAGTACGCCATGATCGGGGCGCCGAACAACTTGCCGAGCGTGAGCTCGAGCGGCGTCAGCCGGGTGACACGCTGGTAGTCGAACGTGTTCGCATCTTTTTCACGCTGAATCGCCGTGAGGCACAAGAGGGTTCCGCCCACGTAGAGGACCAGGGCCTGAGCCCACATCACCGCGGTAAAGAATCGGACGCCCCACGCTGCCCCAAGACTCGGGTGCCCGTCGCTGTAGGCCAGGGCAAAGCCCGCAACCAGGGCGATCACGGCGCAGATGCCCGCCGCGGCGACCATTCGGCCGGTGCGCAGTTGAGCGCGGACGAGACGGACGAACTCCGGGTTGCCGCGCAGCGCCCTCACATGACCTCGCCGCGTGACAACCGTGAGAATACATGCTCGAGTGTTTCGGTCATCTCCTCCACGGCGCAGACCGGCGCGCCGGCCGCCACGAGGGCCGCCACAAGCGCGGCAAGCTCCACATCGCCGCCCGCGAAGAGGAACTGTGCCCCCAATGGCTCCGCCGCGACGGCGGACACCCCGGGGCGGGTCTGCAGCCAGTTCGGCAGCAGGAATCCCGGAGCGGCGAGCCCGATCCGCACGCGGCGGCCTCCCACGGCCTCGCGCATGACCGCTTCGAGCCGCCCCGCGCGCAGCAGGCGGCCGCGCTCCATGATGGCGAGCGACGTGCACAGCTCCTCGAGATCGGCCAGCAGATGCGAAGTGATGAAGACGGTCTTCCCCTGGCGATTCAGGTCCTTGATCAGTTGTTTGAGGTCGACACGGGCGTTTGGATCAAGGCCGGCGGCCGGTTCATCGAGCACCAGCACGGGCGGGTCGTGCAGAATGGCGCGGGCGATTCCCAGCCGCTGCTTCATCCCCCGCGACAGGCCCGCGATGAAGGCGTGCCGTCTGACCTCCAGACCCATGATCTGAATCGCGTAGTCGATGCGGCCCGGAATCGCGTCCTCAGCCATTTTGTACGCGTGGGCAAAGTAGTCCAGATATTCCCACACTTTCAGATCGTCGTAGAGCGAAAAGAAGTCGGCCAGATAGCCGATATGGCGTTGGGCTTCTTCAGATTGCCGCTCGACGTCGACGCCGTTGACCATCACGCGTCCCGATGTTGGCACGAGCAACCCGCAGACCATCTTCAGCGTCGTCGTCTTGCCCGCCCCGTTCGGGCCAACAAGACCGAAGATCTCGCCCGCGGGCACGTCGAGCGTCAGGTTGTCAGCGGCAACAACCTGGCCCTCTTCCTTCCCATTGTCGGGGAGGTCATAGATCTTCGTGAGCTGCTCGAGGTGGATCATCCCGGCCCGGAGGGAGGAGCGTCGGGAGTTTGGCTAAGCGCGCACTGCGGCTGGGCGGTAGCGGGGCAGGGCATCCCGCAGCCGGCGCATGCCTTCGCGAATGGTGTCCTGGCTGTTCGCATACGAGAACCGCAGATATCCCTCACCGCCGGCGCCGAACGAGGTGCCGGCCAGACACGCGACCCCGGCGTCGTCGAGGACAAACTCCGCCAGGCGCTTCGCATCGGTGTCGATCGCCGAGACGTTCGGAAACGCGTAGAACGCCCCCCCAGGCATGCGACAGCGCACGCCGGCGATCCGGTTCAACTCATCGACGACGACGCGACGGCGCGCTCGGAACTCCGCGATCATCGCGTCGACGGCGTCCTGCGGGCCCGCCAGCGCGGCGATGGTCGCCATCTGCGCGAACGCGGCAGCGCATGAGCTCGAGTTGATCATGAGCTGCGCCATCCGCTCAACCAGGTCGGGCCGCATGACCCCAAATCCGATGCGCCAGCCCGTCATCGCGTACGTTTTCGAGAGGCCGTCCAGAATAATCGTGCGGTCCTGCATCCCGGGCACACTGGCGATGCTGAACGACTCCCCTTCATACGCGATCCGGCCATAGATCTCGTCGGACAGCACGAAGGCGCGCGTTGGGGCGACGGCGGCGGCGATGGCCTCGATGTCGCGCCGCTCGAGGATCGATCCGCAGGGGTTGTGGGGCGAGTTGAGGACCACCAGGCGCGTGCGCGGGCTCAACAGCGACCGAAACTCGTCGAGGTCGAACCGGAAATCAGCCTCTTCACGCAGCCGCACCGGGCGGAGCGTGGCGCCGATGAATCGGGCGAGCGACTCGTAGATCGGGTAGCCCGGATCAGGATAGATGACCTCATCACCCGGCTCGATCAAGGCCAGCATCGCGAACAGCATCACGTTCTTGGACCCTGGCGTGATGACGACCTGGGCGGGCTCGACGGCGATCTTCCGCGTTCGCGCGACATAGTCGGCGATGGCCGCTCGGACTTCCAGGATGCCGGCGGCGGGCGTGTAGTGCGTGTACCCGTCGTGGAGCGCCTTGACCGCGGCTTCGATGATATGCGCCGGGGTGGCGAAGTCCGGCTCGCCGATCTCCAGGTGGACGATGTGACGCCCCGCGGCTTCCAACCGGCGGGCCTTGGCCAGCACCTCAAATGCTGTCTCGGTGCCCAGGGCACTCATCCGCCGCGCAAGCTCAAGGTTCACGATGCGTCCCTCCGATGATCCGCGTGCCGCCCTCGCCGGCGAGCGCTTCGCCGATCGCCCAGGGCGCCGTGATGATCACGGTCTCCCCTCCGGCTTCCAGGAAGCGAATGGCGGCCTGGATCTTCGGCCCCATGCTCCCGGGAGGGAAATGCCCCTCCTTGTGATAACGCTCCGCTTCATCGAGCGTGATCCTCGAAAGGAGCTTCTCTTCAGGCGTCCCGAAATTAACCGCGACCTTCTCGACCGGGGTTATCAGGACGAGTATTTCAGCCCCTATGAGGGTCGCCAGCTTCTGGGCGGCGAAATCCTTGTCAATGACCGCGGCTATGCCCTTGAGCTTCCCCTTTTTGTCTTTCAACACCGGGATGCCGCCCCCTCCGCACGCGATCACGACGTAGCCCTTGTCCGCCATTTCAGAGATTTCCCTTTTTTCCACTATATCGACAGGCCTCGGCGAGGGCACGACGCGCCTGTATCCGCGCCCCGAGTCCTCCTTCATCACCCAGCCCTCCCTCTTCCTGAGGTTCCTGCTCTCCTCTTCGGTGAAGAAGGGGCCGATGAATTTCGTAGGGTTCTCGAAGGCCGGGTCGTCTTCCGAGACCAAGACCTGCGTTACGAACGCTACGGTCGGGTTCGACATCTTCTTTTCCGTGAACAGGTTCCTTAGCCTCTGCTCTATCATGTACCCTATCTGCCCCTGGGTCATGGCGTTACAGACGTCGAGCGGCATGGGGGGTATCGACGAGGAAAGAGACTCCTGCTGCATGAGGAAATTCCCCACCTGGGGGCCGTTCCCGTGCGTAATTACAACCCTGTAGCCCATATCGAAAAGGCTGATGAGTTTCCTGCACATCTGATCTGTCTTCATTATCTGCTCTACGTAAGTGCTCTTGCCTTTATGGTCCATCAGGGCGTTACCCCCGAAGGCTACTACCGCTGCTTTCATTTGTTCCCCCGGTCAATTTCTATCTCTCTTCCGCCGGACGCGATAAAGCCCGCGGCCCTCGAGGCCCACGCGTTCGTCGTAAAGACCATCACGCCC
>JBQTJP010000171.1:0-11631 GCA_052386995.1 Armatimonadota bacterium | reverse complement strand
TGGAACCGGGAGATCGTCGGCCGGTAGTCGAGCACAGGTGATGCGGGGCCATCCGTGGCGTCCATCACGCTCCGGGACCTGACCAAGCGCTTCGACTCGCTGGTTGCCGTTGATCGGTTGAGTCTTTCGATCCGGGAGGGTGAACTCATCACCCTCCTCGGGCCGTCCGGCTGCGGCAAAACAACCACGCTGCGGATGATCGGCGGGTTCGAGGCGCCCGACGCGGGAGAGATCTCCTTCGGCGACCGATCGGTCACCTGGCTGCCGCCGGAATCACGCAATATCGGGATCGTCTTTCAGAACTACGCGCTGTTTCCCCATATGACCGTGGCGGAGAATATTGCGTTCGGGCTGGAGATGCGCCGCGAACCGAGCCCCCGCGTCCGGGAGCGCGTCCTGGCCATTCTCCGGAAGGTGCAGCTGGCAGGGCTTGAGCGGCGCTACGCGCATCAGCTCTCGGGCGGGCAGCAGCAGCGCGTGGCCCTGGCGCGCGCGTTGGTCGTCAACCCGGCGGTGCTGCTCCTCGATGAGCCCCTGGCCAACCTGGACGCGAAGCTGCGCGAAGAGATGCGCTTCTACATCCGGCATCTCCAGCGGGAGTTCGCCATCACTACAATTTATGTGACGCACGATCAATCCGAGGCGATGGTGCTGGCCGACCGCATCGCGCTGATGAAAGACGGCCGGCTCCAGCAGCTCGGCTCGGCAGAGGACATCTATCGGCGGCCAAGCAACGCCTGGGTGGCGGAGTTCATCGGCCTCTCCAACTTCATCCGCGGCACCGTGGCCGGGCGTCAGGACGGGGCGCTCGCGGTGCGGACGGCGGCGGGGACCTTCTCCTGCACGGGCGAGGCCGCGGGTGATGTCATGATCTGCGTACGGCCCGAGTCGCTGCACTTCGGGGGCCAGCATCCGAATCGCCTGTCGGCCGTCGTCCGCGAGCGGGTCTTCCTGGGGAACCTGCTCGACTATCAGGTGGAGGGCCCTGGCGGGCTGCGGTTGCGCGTGCAGGCCGATCCTTCGCGGATGTTCGCGCCCGGGGCCGCCGTGGAGCTCGGGTTCTCGCCCGCGGACGCGTGGGTCGTCCGCGCGGACGGCTAGCCCATGGGCGGCCTCGACGCCACGGCGGCAGCGGCTCCGGCTTCGTCCGGGGGCCGGCGTCTCCCCTGGGTCGTCTTTCTGATCGTCCCCATCCTGATCTTTTTGGCGGTCTTCTTCCTGATTCCGTACGCGAACATGGTCTACATGAGCTTCCTGATAAAACCGGAGCAGGGAGCGTACTTGAAGATTTTCACGTTGGGGAACTACGCGCGGGCGCTGCGGGATGCGTTCTACTGGAAGGTGTTCCGGGACACGTTCTGGTACGCGCTGGTGACCACCGGCGTGACGCTGGTGCTGGGCTATCCGCTCGCGTACCATATCGCCCGCGCGCCGAAGCGCTGGCGCGGCCTGCTGCTGATCATGCTCATCTCCCCGCTGCTGGTGAGCGTGATTGTGCGCAGTTTCGGCTGGATGATCCTGCTGGGCCGTGTAGGGATCATCAACACGTTCGTCAAGCGGTACGGGGGCCCGGAGCTGCCACTCATGTACAACGCGTTCGGCGTCATCGTCGGGCTCGTACATGTCTATCTGCCATTCATGGCGCTGTCGATCGCCGGGGCGCTGCAGACGATCCCGCCCGACATCGAGCGGGCCGCGCGCTCGCTCGGCGCGACGCCCTGGCGCGCCTTCTGGCGCATCACCTGGCGGTTGTCCTTGCCCGGCGTTTTCGCGGGGACGCTGCTGGTGTTCGTGCTCGCGGTGAGTTCCTATGTGATCCCGATCCTGCTGGGCGGCAACAACGTTCTGATGATGCCGATCGTCATCGTCCAGATGCTGCTGGACGCGTTCAACTGGCCGTTGGGCTCGGCGCTCTCGATGATCCTATTCGGGGTTACGGTGGGCCTCTTGTGGCTCTACGTGAAGCTCCTCAACCGGGCGCTCGTGTGGACCGTCCGGTAGGACGGCCCCGCCAGGGCGGCTGGGCGCTGGGCATCGTCATCGCCCTGCTCTACGTGTTTCTGCTCGCGCCCATCGTCATCGTCATCGCCTCGGCGTTCAATGCAGGGGAGTACCTGCGCTTTCCTCCGCAGGGGTTCTCACTGCGCTGGTTCGTCCGATTCACGCAGAGCCCGTCGTTCGTGCGGGCATTCGAGTTCAGCCTCTATCTCGCGACGTACGTGACGCTGGCCAGCACGGTGCTGGGGACCATGGCCGCGCTCTTCACCGTGCGTTACGCGCGGCGCGCGCGTGACGTCTTGCGTCTGCTGCTGGTGGCGCCCCTTCAGTTTCCGGCGATCCTGACCGGTATCGCGCTGCTCATCTTCTTCTATGCCACAGGCATCGGCACGCGCGGCATGCGGCCGCTGTTCATCGGGCATGTGCTCGTGACCATTCCCTATGTCTTCCTGACCGTCTCGACCGTCCTGGTGAACTTTGACCGTTCACTTGAGGAGGCGGCGCGCTCGCTGGGCGCCGGCCCGTTCCGAACGTTCTGGCGCATCACCCTCCCCATCATCAAGGGCGGCATCATCTCAGGCGCCCTGTTCGCCTTCATCACGAGTTTTGACCAGTTCCCGATCTCCCTGCTGCTGATCAGCGTGGGGAATACGACGCTGCCGATCGCGCTATTCGACTATCTGCGCTTCTCGTTCGAACCGACGGCATCTGCGGTCTCCACGCTGAGCGTGGCCCTCAGCGTGCTGATCGTCATCATGATCCAGCGGCTGGTCGGCCTGGAATCCATCTACTGGGGCGGCCCTCGCTAGCGATGCGAAACGCCGGGCCCTACCGGATCGGTCTGGACATCGGCGGGACCTTCACGGACCTGGTGCTGATGCACGATCCGTCCGGGAAGTTGTGGGGGCACAAGATCCTCACCACGCCCGCCGACCCCGCCCAGGCAGCGCTTCGGGGAGTGCGGGACATCTGCGGGCAGGCCGGGATCGGGCTCGCCGAGGTCGGGACGGTGATCCACGCGACGACCCTGGTGACGAATGCGATCATCGAGCGCACGGGCGCAAAGACCGTGCTGCTCGCGAGCGAGGGATTCCGCGATATCCTCGAGATCGGCCGGGAGCAGCGCTACGATATCTACGACCTCTTCCTGCGCTTCCCCGAGCCGCTCGTGCCCCGTCGGTGGCGCATGGAGGTGCGCGAGCGCGTGACGCGGGACGGCGAGGTGCGCACGCCACTGGACCCGGCCGCCGTCACGGCGCAGATCTCCGGCCTGGCCGCATCCGGGATCGAGGCGATCGCGGTCTGTTTTCTCCACGCGTACAAGAATCCGATCCACGAACGGATGGTCCGAGATCTTCTCGCGCGGGACTTCCCCCATCTGGCCATCTCGGTCAGCAGCGAGGTTGCGCCGGAGATCCGTGAGTACGAGCGCACGAGCACCACGGTGTGCAATGCCTACGTGCAGCCGCTCGTGGCCCGCTACCTCGAGCGTCTGGAAGCCGCGCTCGGCGCGGACGGATTTGCGGGACGCTTTCTGTTGATGCTCTCTTCCGGCACCCTGACGACGCCCGAGGTCGCGCGCCGGTTTCCGGTACGCCTGCTGGAATCGGGGCCCGCCGCCGGCGCGCTCGTGGCCGGGTATCTGGGCCGAGAGGCCGGGCACACCGACGTCGTCGGCTTCGACATGGGCGGGACGACTGCGAAGGTCTGCCTGGTTCACAACGGGCGTCCGGCGGTCGCCCCGCAACTGGAGATCGCGCGCGTGCACCGCTTTCGGAAGGGATCGGGACTGCCCATCGTGGCACCGGTCGTGGACATGATCGAGATTGGTGCCGGCGGAGGATCGCTCGCGCGCGTCGACGACCTGGGCCTGCTCCGGGTAGGCCCGCAGAGCGCCGGGGCGGACCCGGGTCCGGCCTGCTACGGCTTTGGCGGCACGCAAGCCACGGTCACCGACGCCTGCGTGGCGCTGGGGTATTTCGATCCGCGCGCCTTCCTCGGCGGGGCGATGCCGCTCGATCCCGCCGCGGCCTGGGCGGCCCTGGCCCGCGCGGGGGAACCACTGGGGCTGGACATCGTCCAGACCGCATGGGGCATCTTCGCGATCGTTTGCGAGAGCATGGCGCAGGCGGCCCGTCTCTATCTGATCGAGCGCGGCCGCGACCCCCGCCGCTTCGCGGTGATGGGATTCGGGGGCGCCGGGCCGGCGACAGCCGCCAGGCTCGCTCGCCTCCTGGGGGTGCGGGAGGTGATGATCCCGCCGGCCTGCGGGCTCGCGTCGGCCCTGGGCCTGCTCGTGGCGCCACTGGGGTTCGACTTCGGCCGCTCGCTTGCGGGTGAGCTCGAGGAACTCGATTGGAGCGCGGTCGAGCACCTCTATACCGAGCTGGAATCGCGAGGGGCCTCGATGGTGGCGGGCGCCGGAGCCTCCGCGCAGCGGACGCGCTCCGAGCGCCGCGCAGAGATGCGCTACGTCGGGCAGTTCCACGACATCGAGGTGGCCGTTCCCACGCCACTTGGGCCGGATGCCGCGGTGGTGCTGCGGCAGCGGTTTGACGCGGCGTACGCCGCGCTGTACGGTGTCACGCTGCCCGGATACCCGGTCCAGGCGCTGAACTGGCGAGTCTTAGTCACCGAACCCGTGCCGCCGGCCAGTCTGCGGGGTCTGGAAGAAGCGCGCGACCTGCCGGTGCGCGGAAAGGCTCCGCGCCAGGCGTACATCCCCGAAGCGGGTGGGTTTGTTGAGGTGCCGGTCTATGACCGGTACCGGTTGCCCTCCGACGCGGTGGTCACCGGCCCGGCAATCGTGGAAGAAGCCGAAGCCACGACGGTCCTGTGGCCCGGAGACCGGCTGACCGTCGATGCCCAGCACAACCTGATCATCCACGTCGACATCACCAGCCCGGTGCAGGTCGGATCCTCAACGGGAGCTCCTCGATGAACGCGGCCTTCGATCCTGTGACGCTCGAGATCATGTGGAGCCGTCTGATCAACATCACCGAGGAATGCTGGGTCACCATCCTCCGCACGGCGTTCTCGACGATCATCGGCGAAGCCCAGGACTTCGGCTGCGAGCTCCTCGATGCGCGCGGCGGCTCGATCGCGCATTCGCCCCGATCGATGCCGGTCTTCAACCTCACGCTTCCGCAGGCGATCAACGCGCTGATGCGGGCGTACCCTCCGCAGACGCTGACGCCCGGCGACGTGCTGATCACCAACGACCCCTGGATCTGCGCCGGGCACCTGTTTGACCTGGCCGTCGCCACACCGGTGCATCGGGACGGCCGGGTGGTCGGCGTGGCGGGATCGATCGCGCATTGCTCCGACATCGGCGGGACGAAGGACTCGGGGCGAGCGCGCGAGGTGTACGAGGAAGGGATCCAGATCCCGCCCCTCAAGCTGTACCGCGCGGGACGCATCAACGACGACGTGGCGGCCGTGATCCGCGCCAACGTGCGTCATGCCGACATGGTCCTGGGGGACATCCAGGCCCAGGTCGGCAGCAACTACGTCGGGGCGCAGCGCCTGCTGAACTTCATGGACGAGTACGGTCTGGACTCGCTGGAGCCGCTGGCAACGGAGCTGCAGCGCCGGACCGAGGCGGCGATGCGCGCCGCCATCCGGGCTCTTCCCGACGGAGTCTACCGGAGCGAGGTAGAGATCGACGGGCCCGATGGCCCGCTGCGGCTGCCGTGCGCGGTCGTGGTCGAAGGCGACGAGCTCACCGTCGATTGGGAGGGCGCGCCGGCGGCCCTGCCCGTGGGCGGGGTGAACTGCACGTACACGTACACCGCCGCCCACACGGTGTACGCGCTGAAGTCGATTCTGACGCCCCAGATTCCATCGAATGCCGGCTGCTTCAGGCCCCTGCACGTGCGCGCGCCGGAGGGGAGCGTCCTCAACTGCGCCTATCCCGCGGCGGTCAACCAGCGAACGATGACCGGATGGTTCTGCGGTCCGGCAGTGCTGCGCGCGCTGGCGCCCGTGCTTCCCCATCGCGTCCAGGCGTTCACCGGGTTGCCGGTGTCGATCTCGGCGTACGGCCGGGACAGGAAGGGTCGGCCGTTCAACGACCACATCATGTTCGGCGGCGGCCAGGGCGGCAGCCGTCACGGCGACGGCCGGCCGGCCTTGATGTACCCGACCTCGGCCGGCAATGTTCCGGTGGAGATGTTCGAGCAGCGCACGCCGCTGCTGGTCGAGCGCAAAGAGTTGATCCCCGACTCCGGCGGAGCGGGGTATCACCGCGGGGGACTGGGCCAGCGGATGCGCCTGCGCAAACTCTATGACGATGCCCTCCCCGTACTGGTGAACCTGCTGCCACACGGCCGCGCCTCGCCCGTCTCCGGGCTCCTGGGAGGGCAGGCGGGAGGTGGCGCCGGTTTCTGGATCGAGGGTGCGAGCACCAGCGATGCCGCCGGGATGAGCCATCTTGTCGAGCTCCGTGACGCCGGCGGTTCCATTACGATCCAGGCCGCGGGCGGCAGCGGCCTCGGAGACGCCGGTACCCGTTCGAAGCCGTCCGTCCGACGCGATCTGGACGAAGGCTACGTGACCCATGCCGGGCTCGCGGTGTACGCAGGGGAGACGTAGACACGTCATGCCGCAGATGGGCATGGCGGGGCTGGCGCTTGCCGTTCTGGCGCTGGCCACGGCGTCGAATGCCGCGCGCATCTTCGCCCAACCGCCGCGCGCCGAGGTCCATGTGACCGACCCGGGGAACGCCCGCGTGGTGCGGATCAGCGACATGACCGGCGCCGGATGGACCACGCTGTCGACCCGCGCCACCGGGACGCGTCAGTTCGCCTTCCAGTCGGGCATTGTGGTCGATGCGAGCGGGCGCATTTACTTCACCGACACAAGCGGCTCCCGCGTCGTGCGCATCGACGACATGACCGGCGCCGGCTGGACCTCGTTTGGCAGCCGCGGGAGCGGCGTGCACCAGTTCGATCTCCCGGCGGGCATCTTCGTGGATACCGCCGGCCGCATCTACGTCGCGGACGCCAGCAACTCGCGCATCGTACGCTTCAACGATATGACCGGCGCGGGGTGGACGTCATTGGGAACGCGCGGAGCCGGGGTCAACCAGCTGCTGTTCCCGCAGGGGATCTTTGTGGAATCCGCCGGGCGAATCTACATGACCGACGCGCTCAACGACCGCATCGTTCGCATCACCGATATGAGCGGGGCAGGGTGGACGACCATAGGCAGCGCGGGCCGGGGCCCCCGGCAGTTTGAAGTCCCTGCGAGCGTGGTGGGCGATGCGTCCGGGCGCATTTACGTGACCGATTCGAGCAACGATCGGGTCGTGCGGATAGACGACATGACCGGCGCCGGCTGGACCGCGTTCGCGGGTTCCGGCAGCCGGGTCACCGAGTTCGTCTTTCCCACCGGGATCGCGGTGGACGCCGCGGGCCGGATCTACGTGACCGACGAGGCCCACCGCATCGTCCGGATTGATGGCATGACGGGCAGCGGGTGGGTGTCGTTAGGGAACCTGGGCAGCGGAGCAGGTCAGTTTTCCTTTCCATCCGGGATCTTTGTCAGTGGAGCGCGCCGTTAAAGGGATCTGACTGCTTCTTCGGTTGGCCCCGGTGAGAGCAGGACGCGGTAGACTTCGCGGGCGGACGGCGAGAGGTGCTCGACCGCCTCCGTGAGCAGGTGGAATGCGATCCGGCGACCGCCGAGATCTTCAATGCCCTCGAGCAGCCAGGTGAGGATCTGACGTCGGGCTTCCAGTCCGGTTTGCCGCTCGGCTGTCTGCACCTGCAGCTTCCCGTCCTGCATCCCCACGACCCAGCTATGGTTTCGCGCCTTCACCGCCAACCGCTCGACGATCGTGCCGACGACCTGCGATCCCGCGAACTCGCCAAACCTGGTCAGCAGATAACCCGCGACGGACCCAAACACCGCCGTAGGGTTGGCGACGCCCGGAGCGTCGCCCGCAGGTTCCTCCGCGGGCGCAAGTGTGTCATGGATGCTCACGAACGCTTCGACCACCGTCGGGTCGAACTGGACGCCAGTGTACAGCTTGAGTTCGGCGATCGCATCATCAGCAGCCAGCGCGGCCCGGTAGATCCTGTCGGACGTCATCGCCTCGTAGGTGTCGGCCACGGCCAGGATGCGGGACCCCAGGGGGACCTGCTCGCCCTTCAGGCCTCCGGGATACCCCTGTCCGTCGAAACGCTCGTGCAGGTGCCGGACGATCGAGACGACCTCATCGTGGAAACCGGCGGTGCGCAGCAGCCGCGCCCCAATCAGGGAGTGGCTCTTCATGATCTCCATCTCGCGTTCTTGCAGACGGCCGGGCTTGAGCAGAATGCTGTCGGGAATCCCGATCTTCCCGATGTCGTGGAGCATCGCGGCCGTGCCGATGTGGCTGAGCACCTCGGCCGAGCATCCCATGGCTCCGGCGATGGCCTCGGCGTACCGGGCGATCCGTTGCGAATGGCCCCCCGTGTAAGCGTCCCGGACATCGATCGCCTCGCCCAGCGTCTGCAGGCTCCGAGTGTAGGCCTGCCGCAGCTGGTCGTGCATCGAGGCGTGGTAGAGCGCGGTGGCGGCCAGGTTGCCCAGCAGCATCGCGGGCGCCAGGTCCTCATCACGGAACCGCTGCACCCGCCGGGAGTCGGCCAGCATCATTGCGCCGACCGCGGCCTCGCCGTGAATGAGCGGGATTCCCGCAATCGCCTGAACCTCGAAGGCCTCCACGAGCTCCGCGTCCAGCCCCGCGCCTCGTGAGCGTGCGTTGTTCACGTACAACGGCCGCCCCTCGCGCACCACGCGGGCGCTGAGCAGGTTCGGGTCGTCGAGCGACCGGTGCTGCGCAAGGAATTCTTTCCGCCGTGGTCCCGTCGCCGCGGCCCCCACGAGTTCGTTGTCCCGAACCAGCCAGATGAGCACGTGATCGGCATCGAACAGAACCTTGATCTCCTCGCAGACCGCTTCGAGGGCGAGCATGATGTTGCCGGGTACGTTGACCGGAACACCGATCCGGCCGACCGCTTCCATCAGACGCGTGCCCTGGCGCGCCACCCGCTCCATCCGGTTCGCGTGGCGGCTGAGGTAGGCGACCATGAAGTACAGCACCCAGAACGACCCCAGGCGGGCCACCAGCGAAGGCACGAGCGTTCTCGGGTCGGCCCCTTGCCAAAGGACGATGGTGCCGAAGGCGATCATGCTGCCGCCGACGGTGAGCGCACCCGCCACGTCGCCGTACCGGAGCACGTTTGCGACGATGGTGAGCGGGAACAGCCAGATGAATCCGCTGTTTTCTCCCCCGGTGACGTAGACCGCCGCGCTGACGAAGACGAAGTCCATCAGCGTGTTGACCAGCACGCGGAGCCGGGACCGGCGGGTGGGCCGGCCGGCGCCCATGAAGACGTGCGGTACGGCGTATAGGAACGCGGCACCCACCAGCAGGTGCCATGGCCCCCGCACAGGCGCGGTGCCGTTCAGCGGCAGCAGGTAGACGGCCGCGGCAAAGGCGCTGATGCCAAACCGCAGCCACGACATGAAGTGCTCCGTGGCTTCCAGGCCCGGGCGGTGCGCGGGGTCCAGGACGTTGTTCAGCGCGCGCGCCAGCGCGCGGTCTCGTGTGCCCACGGCAGGTGTATGCCCAGTCTGAACACGCCGCTAGTCCGGCTGCGGACGGCGGGGACGCGGGTTCCGGGCCGGGCGCAGGCTGGGGTTGGGGCGGCTGCCTCTAGCGCGCCGGAGCCTGTTTCAGCAGGGCGGCGGTGAGTGCTGCGGTGGCGTCGAGCAGCTCGGCTTCCCGCACCGCGCGGGGAAACTCAAAGTGCAGGGCGCGGGGCAGGAAATCGCCGGCCAGGATTCCCACGGTCTTCACACATAACGCCGTCCAGAACACCCTGTCAGCCGGCTCGACGAGGAGCGCGAGCGCGGGATATTCGGGCCTGATCCGCCTCGCGGCCGCGAGCGCCGCGAGGTACGCGTCCTTCACCGACATAGCCTCGGGGCTCGTGATGCCCTTTGAGGCGACTTCGATGTTCTGGGCGGTTCTCGGATCGGCATTGCCGTGGATCTCCACGTAGAGGACGGCTCGTTCTCCACCGAGGGCAGCGCGGATCAGGCGCACGTACGCGTCGTAGGTCGCCCGAGCCCGATCGGTGGCGGGTTCGTTGGAGCAGGTCGTGCTTCCGCCCTCTGTCGGACGATTGACGTTGATCCTCTCACGGCCTGCACTCGAGCCTCGGAAGACCACATACCCGGTCCCCAGCGTCCTCGCGACCAAGATGGCCAGCGGCGCCGTATTGAAATCGGCGGTGCCGTGTGGCGCGGTGATCAGGACTCCGCCCGCCGCCGCAAGATGTTCAAACTCGCCCTGCTGGTCCTGAACGCGCTCCTGGGCAGCGGCGGAGACCGCGAGCGCAACCGCGGCCACCAGGACGAGCATTCTCACCAGGCGATATCGCTTCACGTTGATGAAGTTTGGAGGGTGCGCGCTTCATTCCTCCAGCCGTTGACAAGCCCGTCTGAGGGTGCCTAAGATGACGTTGAACTTCGGCGACGACGAGGACGAGTACGTCGCGCGTTCGATCCAAGAGAGGCGGGGCCGCGGGCGATGCCCGCGGGCTGTGACCCCCACCGGTCGAGCCGGCGGAACACCACCTCTGAGCCGCGGACGAAGGGAGATCGCGCAGGAGCGATCTCCGGCTAAGCCGCCGGGTGCGCCCGGGATCGCGCGGAAAAGCGTTTCGCTAGGCGCTCCGTCGCGCTGGGATGCGAAACGAAATTGAGGGTGGAACCGCGGATGCCCGCCCCTCTGGGGGGCGGGTTTGTTGTTTGTGTGGAGGCGATGAAGATGGCGCAGACGTTGGTGCAAGTGGTCTTGCCCGATGGCTCGCGGCGAGACGTACCCGCCGGGCCCTCAGCCAGGGAGGTCGCGGAGTCGCTGGGGCTCCGTGATGTCGTGGGGGTGTTGATCGATGGTCGCCCGCGTGACCTGTCCACGTCCGTGGAGCCCGGCGCGCGCGTCGAGCTCGTCACCTTCAACGAGCCCGCGGGCCGTGAAGTGTACTGGCATTCCACGGCGCATCTGATGGCCCAGGCGGTCAAGCAGCTCTTCCCCGAGGCCAGGCTTGCGATCGGCCCGCCCATCGAGGACGGGTTCTACTATGACTTCGACATCGGCCAGCCGTTCAGTCCGGAGGATCTCGAGCGCATCGAAGCCCGGATGCGCGAGCTGGCCGCCGCCGACCAGCCGATCGAGCGTATCGAAGTGCCGCGCGACGAGCTCCGCCGGCAATTCGCAGAGCAGGGAGAAGTCTACAAGCACGAGCTGCTGGAGGAGATCCCCGACGAGCGTGTGAGCGTCTACCGGCAGGACGGCTTCGCCGACATGTGCCGCGGCCCGCACCTGCCCAGGACCGGGCTCATCCGCGCGATCAAACTGCTGTCGACGTCGGGTGCCTACTGGCGGGGCGATGAGCACCGTCCGATGCTCCAGCGCATCTACGGCGTTTCCTATCCCGCGCAGGAGCAGGTGGACGCCCACCTTCAGCGTCTCGAAGAGGCGCGGCGCCGCGACCACCGGCGTATTGGCAAGGAGCTGGACCTCTTTCACATCGCGCCCGAGGTCGGGCAGGGCCTGCCGCTCTGGCTGCCCAAGGG
>JBQTJP010000170.1:0-8752 GCA_052386995.1 Armatimonadota bacterium | reverse complement strand
TCAGCTTGCGGCGGTAGGCGCGCAGGATAGCCTTCGCTTCAGGATCACCGCGCGAGCGGACGGCGAGGTCGCGCACCCAGTCGAATGGCCGCGGCCCGGCCGCAGCAGGCTTGCCACCGGCTTCGGGGGGGCTGACGGTCTCGCGCCGCTGGCGCGCCACGTAGGCGCGAATGCGCCGTGACAGCGTATCGAACTCCTGCTGCTCCTCCTCCGAAAGGTAAATCGGTACGCGCACGATGCTGTACCCGGCCAGGGTTCGGCCCCGCGCCTGCGCGATATCCTCCTGGTAGACCACCGGCCCGATCAGATCCTCCAGCAGCCGGTCCGCGCCGTCGGCGCGCCAGGGCGTGGCGGTGAGGCCCAGGCGCATGGGCGCCAGGCAGTCCAGTGCGCTCTCGCGCAGCGTCGGCGCCGGCAGGTGATGCGCCTCGTCGTAGACGATCAGGCGGAAACGGTTGCCGATCTCTTTCATGTGGATGTAGGCGCTATCGTATGTCGTCACGGTGATCGGCCAGACCTCGCGCCGGCCATCGCCCAGGATGCCGGCTTCAACGCCCAGTCCCAGGCGGATGCGCCGTTGCCACTGATACATGAGGTCGCGCAATGGCACAACGATCAACGTCGAGATGCGCTGACGAGCGATAATGGCCAGCGCGATCTCGGTCTTCCCTGTGCCGGTGGGCTTGACGACCACGCCGCGGCCTCCGGCGCGCTCCCAGACCTCGACTGCAGCCTGTTGATCGGGTCGCAGCGGCGGGAGCGCTAGCCGCAGCGTGGGGCACTCGAAGAAATGCGGGGCCTGGTCGTCGAAGGTCAGGTGATAGGTGGCGGCGTCCTCGCGCACGCGGAGGTAGTGATGGGCCTCGGTGCGCCATGCGCTCACGCGGTCGTCCCAGGTCAGGTAGCGCGGCACTCGCGCAGAGCGCGGCGCATCGAGGCGCAGCGAGCCGCGGTCATAGCGCAGGCGAGCTCGCTGTCCGCTCATGGCTCGTTTTATCCGCGAGGATGGGGGAGCCGGAACGCCCTGGTGTTCACGAGCGCCGACGCGTCCTCGTCGCTCGCGGCCGCTTGCCAGACGAACCCGTCTCATCCAGCAAGAGCGCCAGCCGCTGCCGGGCCTCGGAATACGTGTAGACCCTCATAGCGTCACCCCTAGAGCCAGCCTGCATCTTTCAGCTCGACTGCGGCGCGCCGGCCGAGCGTGTTAGTACACTATGAGCCGCGCGGCTTAGACGGCGGTAAGCACTGCACGGCGCAGCGTTCGCGGCAGCTTGATCGGGGCAAAGAAACTGGCCGGATATAGATAGTCCTCGCCAGACTCGTCGATCACCCGAATCTGTCGATGCTTGGCCGCGTCACGATCGGGCAGCGCCGGATAGATCTTGCGACGCTCAAGCGAAGCTTCATAGCCGTCGTTTCGCAGGCACAGGACTAGGCTGCGTCGTCGTGTTGATCTCATATCCGACTCACTCCAGGTAGCGCTTGATCTTGAACTCCTTCCTACCAATACCGGTGGCCTCGTACCAGTGAACTTCGGCCACGCGAACGGTCCCGTCCGCAAGTTGTACCCGGGCGACACCCTTTCGCTTCCGCCAGCGGCCGCGCCGGTACTGCTTCCGGAGCCGCGCGATCTCGCGAATCTCTTTGCCGACAGCGAACGTCTCGATCTCGGTGATGTCGCCAATGATCGAGAAGTCCACTGATCAATCGTCGCAAAACGTCGGCTGACCGTCAACGCCGCCCTGGCTCAGGTGGTGCGGAACGGTGGGGATTCCGCCGCGCTGTAGGCCGAAACCGCTTGTGAACTTGGTCAGGGGACTAAGCGGTTAGGCACCACACGCCAAAACGCTGAAACCCGCATCCTCACTGGATTTGCGCCGTTGCGCTTCATTACGGGCACCCGCTCCCTGGCCTGGGGCGCAACAGGAGAAGGCGCAGGCTCTGGACGCCCAAACTGTACGCCAGTTCTTCCGCTGGCTCAAGGACCAGGGCCTCAGCGACAACGGCCGTCACACGTACCTGCGCGCGTTGCGAACATGGACCCGGTAATGATTTCAGGCTGGGTCATGGGTCGCGACCCAGCGCGTCTACTGCCTGTTTGCCGACGCGGCTGCCCTGCTCGCTGGGGGGGTCTTATGGACAATGGCGAGGAACCGCCATCAGAACCGACTACGTGCTACGTCTAAGATTTCTTGTGTCTTGGCATGAAATATTGTGTAGCTAGACTTTGCGGAGTACGTCCGCGGGCGCGAGAACCTGAACCCCTCGCTCATCCCGGCTGGTCGAGCGTGACATGGACAAGAACAAACCGGGCTCCACGAAGACGAAGTTCTGGCGGGAGCTGATCGGCCCGCTCCTGACGCTGAGTGTTGCAGCAGTCATCGAACTGCTCTCCCGGACGGCCTTCAAGATCCCAAACCCTCCTGCCTTTCTTCTTCTGCTGGTTGTGTTTTCCGCTTTCCGGGCGGGGCTCCGCTCTGGACTGATCAGTGCTACGGTAGCGTGGGTGTACTTTGCGTACTATTTCTCCATCCCTCACCAGCCCTTTCACCACACTGACGAGAACCTGCGCCGAGTCTTAGTCTGGCTTGTGACTACGCCCGCCATCGCCCTGATGGTGGGCGTTCAGAGGCGCCACATCGAGCGCATGAGCGAGGCTCGCTCCCACGATCTCTTTAAGGAATCGCTGCGCCGGTATGCCGAGCGCCTCAAGATTCTCCATGAGATCGACCAGGCCATCTTGGCGGCCCAGTCGCCGGAAGCCATCGCCGACGCCGCTCTTCGTGGGATCTGGCAGTTGATTCCCTACCGCAGAGCCACGGTCGGCCTCTTTGACTTCGCCGCGAAGGAGTTCAGGGTGCTGGCGACCCATGCTCTCGGCAGCAATCCCATCTCGGCGGGCACGCGTCTTCCTCTGGAGACGCTCGGCGATATCGACCACACGCTGGAGGTCCTCCGGCAGGGCAAGGTGCACAGGCTGGACCTGCGGTCCCTTTCCGCGCCCTCCCCGGTCATTCAGGCCGTGCTGGCCGAGGGGATCCGCGAAATGAGCGTCGTCCCGCTGATCGTCCAGGGACAACTGCTGGGCTCCCTGAGCCTGGGAGAAGAGAGCGCCGAGGCCCTGACGCCTGAGCACACTGAGATCGCGCGCGAGGTGGCCGATCAGCTGGCCGTGGCCATCCAGCAGGCGCGACTGCGCGAGGAACTGCAGGAGCACGCCGCCGACCTGGAGCGCCGGGTGGCCGAGCGCACCGCGGAGCTGGAGAAGGCCAGGCACGACGCGGATCACGCCAATCAGGCCAAGAGCGAGTTCCTCTCTCGCATGAGCCACGAGCTGCGGACCCCGCTCAATGCTGTCCTTGGATTCGCCCAGCTTCTGGAGATGGATGCCCCTAGGGCGGAGCAACGTGAGAGCGTAGGACACATTCTCAAGGGAGGCCGTCACCTCCTCGAGCTCATTAACGAGGTGCTCGACATCGCCCGCATCGAGGCGGGCCGGCTGGCCATCTCTCCTGAGCCGGTCTCGGTGAAGCAGTTGCTCAAAGAGAGTCTCGACCTGATCGCGCCGCTGGCTGCCGGAGAGCACGTCCAACTTGACGGCAACCTCGCCGACGCACGCGAGCAACATGTCCAGGCCGATCGCCAGCGACTTAAGCAGGTCCTCCTGAACCTTCTCTCCAACGCGGTCAAGTACAACCGCAAGGGAGGCGCGGTCACTCTCTCGTACAACGAAACCTCCGAGGCCCGGCTGCGGATCAAGGTGACCGATACCGGCCCCGGCATCACCGCAGAAAAGATGGAACGGCTCTTCACCCCCTTCGAGCGCCTGGGAGCTGAGCAGACCGCAATCGAAGGGACCGGGCTCGGCCTCGCGCTCTCCAAGCGGCTGGTGGAGGCGATGGGGGGAAAGCTTGGCGTCGAAAGCACTGTGGGGCAAGGGAGCACCTTCTGGGTGGAATTGACCCTGGTGGAGGGACCGGTGAAACAGTTGGATCGAAGTGGAAGCGGGCCGGCCCCGGCAGAGTTGGATGCCTCCCGGAGAGCCCGCGTCGTGCTCCACGTGGAAGACAACCTTTCCAATCTTAAGCTGATCCAGCGCCTCCTGGCCCATCGTCCCGAAATCAGACTCCTCCCGGCCATGCAGGCTCGCCTGGGCCTGGACCTGGCCCGGGAGCACCGCCCGCATCTCATCCTCTTAGATCTGCACCTGCCGGACATGCCTGGGGAAGAGTTCCTGCTCCGGCTGCGGGCCAGCCCCGAGACTCGCGAGATCACGGTGGTGGTGATCAGCGCGGACGCCACCCCCGGCCAGATTGACCGGCTGCTGGCATCTGGAGCTCGAGCCTATCTGACCAAGCCGCTCGACGTGAAGAAGTTCCTCGCTCTCTTAGGCGAGACCTTGCAAGAACGAGAGCCAGGTCATGCAGGAAGAGGCGCTTGAGAAAGCTTAGACCCTGAAAGTATGCCCGACAAAGCGACAATACATCGGGCAAGGGGCCACTTCGGTGAGTCTACTCCGCCCGGACCCGTGCCAATCCAAGCGCTGGACGAGCATAGGTGATCCCCATCGGCCGGGTGGTACTCGTGAACAGGAATACCCATCGTATGGATTCTGAACATATCATCCGCGGGTTAAACATGACACGCGGCTTTCCTGCTTACGACCAGAGGAGTTTGTGAAGAGCCGAATGGTCGAGGTCGCCATCGCCCCTGGCCAGGAGCACTTCGTAGAGCGCCGCCGCGCTCGCCAGATGCGGCAGCCGCACCCCCGCTGATGCTGCGAGACCGAGGGCCAGCCGCAGATCTTTGAGCTGCGTCGCCGCTTTCCCGCCGGGGATGTAGGCGCGGTCGATCATGCGGGTTCCGTGGATCTGCAGGATCTTGGAATCGGCGAAGCCACCGTTGAGGGCCTGCTGGACGAGTCTGGGGTCGATGCCGCACTTCTCCGCCAGCGTCAGCGCCTCCGCGACCGCTTCGATGGTCAATCCAACGATGAGCTGGTTGATGGCTTTGACGGTGTGGCCCGCGCCCGCACCCCCGACGCGCACCACGCGGCCCAGCGTCCGTAGAACCGGCATCGCCCGCGCCACGTCATTTTCCGTGCCACCGGCCATGATGGCCAGCGTCGAGGTCCTCGCCCCTTCAGGGCCGCCGGACACCGGCGCGTCGACCCACCCGATGCCTTTCCCGGCCAGGCGCTCGGCGTGCGTCTTCGACCGCGCCGGATCAGAGGAGCCCATGTCGAGCACGAGCCGCCCCGGTCGCAGGTGGGGTTCGAGTCCGCCCAGCACGGCGTCGGTAGCGTCCGAATCGGCCAGCATCAGCAGGGACACGTCCGCCTGCGCCGCCTCTTCCAGGGTGCGGCAGAGGGGAATGCCGGCGACCAAGTCGGCCGAGAGAGCCGACCGGTTCCAGCCCCACACAACGTACGCCGCGGCCACGAGCACATGGGCCATGGGACGGCCCATCAGGCCGAGCCCCATCACGCTGATGGACGTCTTCATCTCGCGCTCCCCGTGGGATTTTCTTCCATGATAGCGAGCCGCGCGCGTCGCGCACGAGACGTGTACGATAGGGCGGTGGGGGTGCGACGATGAACGGGGCCGAGCTGCTGGTGAAATGCCTGGAACGCGAAGGCGTGGAGTACGTCTTCGGCATTCCCGGCGAAGAGACGTTGCATCTCAACGACGCGCTGCGCGATTCACGGATCCAATTCATCACGGTACGCCACGAGCAGGGCGCGGCGTTCATGGCCGATGTGTACGGCAGGCTGACCGGCCGCGCGGGAGTGTGTCTGGCCACGCTGGGACCGGGCGCGACAAACCTTGCGACGGGCCTTGCCGACGCGAACCTGGATCGGGCGCCCGTCGTGGCCATCACGGGCCAGGTGAGCCGCGACCGGATGCACAAGGAATCGCATCAGTTCGTCGACATCCCGAAGGCATTCAGCCCGTTGACGAAGTGGGGTAGCCGCGCGGAAACCGGCGCCATCATCCCCGAGGTCGTGCGCAAGGCGTTCAAGCTGGCCCAGGAGGAGAAACCTGGCGCGTGCCTGATCGAGCTGCCGGAGGACGTCGCGGAAGAATCCGCGGAGGGTGAGCCCCTCCGGGTGGAGCGGGCCAGGCGGCCCTCACCCGACAGACCCTCGCTGATGCGGGCCGCGGAGCTGATCAATCAGGCCCGCCGGCCGTTGATCCTGGCCGGCAACGGGGTAGTCCGCGGTCGGGCCACCGACGCGCTGCGGGGCCTGGCGGAGCGTGGTGGCATCCCGGTTGTGAATACGTTTATGGCGAAAGGCGTGCTGCCGGCGGACCACCCTCTGGCGCTCACGACCGTGGGTCTGGCCGAAGGGGACTACGAGCGCGGTGGATTTCAAGAGGCCGACTGTATCATTGCGGTTGGCTACGATCCGGTGGAGTACGGCCCGCGCATGTGGAATCCGAGCCGCCGCGTGTGCATCGTGCACATCGATTTCACCTCGGCCGAGGTCGACGCGCACTACCAGCCGGCCGTCCAGGTCGTGGCCGACGTCCGCGAGGCCCTCGAGCTGCTCACGCCCCTGGTGACGGCGACACGGCGAGCAGCGCCGGTGCGGGGAGGCCATGGCGACCGCCGCCGCGCCGCGGCCTTTCCGATGTTTCCCGAGCGCGTGCTGGCCGACCTCGAGGAGGCTCTCGCGCCCGATGACCTGGTGATCTCGGATGTCGGCGCGCACAAGCTCTGGCTCGCCCGCTTCTATGGCGCCCGCGTGCCCAACACCGTGATCATCTCCAACGGCTTCGCGGCGATGGGCATCGGGTTGCCCGGCGCGATCGCGGCCAAGATGGTGCTACCCAATCACCGTGTGGTCGCGGTGTGCGGCGACGGAGGGTTTCTGATGAACGTCCACGAGCTCGAGACGGCAAAGCGGCTCGGCCTGGCGCTCGTGGTGCTGATCTTCCGCGACGATGGGTATGGCTCGATCCGCTGGAAGCAGGAGCAGCGCTTCGGTCGCACGGCGGGCGTGGAATTTGGAAATCCGGACCTCCCGCAATTGGCCGAAGCGTTTGGATGCCGCGGATATCGCATCGAGGCGGCCGCTGGACTTCTCCCGACCCTGCGTGAAGCGCTGGCGCAGGCGGGTCCGGCCATCATCGACTGTCCTATCGACTACCGCGAGAACAACCTGCTGCTCGAGGGTTAGGCCAGCAAACGTGCGAGCCGCCGGTTGATCGCCTGCAGCGTGGCCTTGACGACTCCCGGTCCCATGTCACCGTCGACCAGCACGCAGCCGGCGAAACGCTCCGGCGTCCCTTCCTCATGCCCCAGGTACAAGGTGACCATGACTAGGCTGCCGGCCCACGTCGGAATGATGCGCACCTCATCGACCGACGCCCGCCAGCCCTCGGGCAAAAGGTGGTTCACCGCCTGTACCGTCGCATAGGCCAGCAGCCGCCATGGGGCCATGCCGAGGCCCGGGCCCTTGACCTCTCCCAGGTGGTGCCTGGATCCAAGACCGAGCTCAACGGTCGCGGTCACTTCTCCCCGGACGGTGGACAGATTGATGCGCCGCATCTGCAGGCGCGGCTGTGAACCGGCCGCCTCGGTTGCGGCTGCTGTTGCGGTCGCCGCCGCGGCCTCGGCCGCGGGGACCAGACTGCTGGCTTTGGCGAGCTTGGCCTGTGTGCTCAGCCGGCTCGCGATGGTGATCAGGTCGTCGACGGTCGCCTCGTAGTGCACGTCCTCGCGCTCGGTCGTGCGCTTGCCTCCCGCAATGCCCGTGGACGCCGCCAATGTGAAGTCTTCCGGCGCTCCGTCCGGCCGCACCGCACTGATGGCCTCCACGGCGCGGCGGCTCAATTCCTCAGCTTCGTCGCGCCGCTGTGTGGTCAGCATGGCGAATTCGTCGCCCGCGTACCGGCAGAGCAAGTCTCTTGACGGATCGATCGTGCCCTGCAGCGCATCGGCCACGCCCTTGATGTATCTATCTCCGATGACGTGCCCCGAGCGTTTGTTCAGCACCCCGAAGTTGTCCAGGTCGATGAAGATGACCGCGATCTCGTGGCCCTCCTTGAGGTAGCGGACCGCGCGCTGCCGAAGCGCCGCCGACCATGGGAGCTCGGTCAGTGGGTCGATCGGCGGCCCCAGCTCGCGCAGGATGCCTTCTCTCGTGATGACCCCTACAATTCGCCCCTGGTCGACCACGGGCAGCTGTCCCATCTGCAGCTCTTCCATGAGCGCGTAGACACTCGTGATGGGCATCGATGGGGAGGTCGTGACGAGGCCCTGCTGCATCACATCGATCACAGGTCGGTAGGGAAGGGCACGCAGCAGATCACGCATCGTGATGAGCCCAACGAGGCGATCGCCGTTGACAACGGGGAGGATGCTGACCTCGTGCTCGAGCATGATGGCAATGGCGTCCGAGACCGTCTTGCCCACCGACACGGTCGGGACACGGCTGACCATCACTTGCTCGACTGTTTTCATCGGCCTGTGCGGTCCGGAGGGTTCCGGCACTGGACCGCGGCGGATGAACTTTTCGTTTTTGGGGCGTCTCTTCCTGCGGGCGGGGCGAAAAGCGCGGGGCCGGGCGCGCGCCGCCCGCCGCGATCTAGACTTGGGCGGGCTCCTCCCGCACGCGACGGACGAACTGGATGTAATCGAGATTCTGGGCTTCAACTCCCAATTGCCGCAGCATGGCCATTGCCTGCGCGCGGTGATGCACCTCGTGCAGGAGCATCTGCGTGGCGGCTTCACCCCGGGTGACGAT
>JBQTJP010000169.1:0-8080 GCA_052386995.1 Armatimonadota bacterium | reverse complement strand
GTGACCCACACGATCGACGGAGGATGGACGGCCCGCTGACACCGCGGGCGCGCGGCGGGCGGCCGTCGGGAAGCGTAAGCGTTAAAGGAGGGACGGGCACCCGAAAAACCCACTATCGGCTTCACCGTCAACTGCTGCGGCAAGTCAGGACGTGTAGTCGAGCCACTCCTCGAACGTCGGGCCGGCGAGGATGGCGTCCGGGCCAGGCAGCAGGGCACCCGTCTCATAGAGGTCGCGGTCCGGGTCGGCCGGGTCACTCACGCCCACGATCTTCAACGGGTCACCGCGCCGGGCCGCGAGCCGTATTGCCATGTCGACAAGGTTTTCCTCCCGCGGACCGGCGATCTCCGGGATCGATGTCCCAGAGGATCCCGGTGCGGGCGCCGATTCGGGGCCCGTGGCCAGGTCGGCGAGCGCCTGGGCGACGGTCCTGGCGGCGACCAGCTGTGTGCGCATCTTTGGCACGTAGCTCACCTCGCCCTGCCTACCCCACTCCACGAGCTGCGCGACGAACTCGTGGAACTGAGCCGCGCGCAGTATGCGTACCGGGATCGCGCCCGACAGCATGGCCCGCTCGTGGGCGACCTTCGCCGCGCCATAGCCCGCGGTAAACCGGTCGCACCCGATGATGGACACCACCACCATCCGCCGCACGCCGGCCCGCTCGCCGGCCTCGTGCAGGTTCCGGGCCGCGGCGATGAAGAACGCCGTGGCCACCTCCTGGTCGGGCGAGGACCCGGTGGCCACGTCGATGACGGACTCCACGCCTGCCAGGGCCTCCGCCAGACCGTCCCCGGTGACCACATCCACGCCGCTGGAACGCGACATCGCGACGACGTCGTGTCCCGCGGCCCTGAGCACGTCGACGACATGACGGCCGACCCTCCCGGTCGCCCCCGCCACCGCAATCTTCCGGCGTGCTTGCATGATTACTCTCCTCCAGGGATCTTCAGGTGCCTGTGCTCGTCACACCGGCCTGGTTTGGTTCGTCACTGCTATGACGGAACCCGAGCAAAGGATGTGACCGTGGACGATGCCGGAGAGCGCTGCGTGTTATGAGCGTGGTGGGCCCCCCCTGTAGGGGCTCGAACCGGGTCTTCTCGAAGGCACGCACCTCGGTTACGTTATCGATGTTGGCGAGCTCGAGGTCCATTGCCGTCCGGGACGAATCCTGCGATATACGTACCATGTCGTGTCTCCTTGTCACATCGGCTGGGTTTCGTTCGTCATTGTTATGACGGAACGCGACGAGGGAATGTGACCGATGGATAACCACGAATGGCTGGCGGCGCGATTCGAAGAGAAACGAAGCCATCTGCGGGGGGTTGCCTACCGGATGCTCGGCTCGCTGAGCGAGGCGGACGACGCCGTCCAGGAAGCCTGGCTACGGCTCAGCCGCTCCGACACGAGCGGCGTCGAGAACCTAGGCGGATGGCTGACGACGGTCGTCGCGCGGGTGTGCCTGGACATGCTGCGCTCGCGCAAGTCGCGACGCGAGGAGCCTCTGGACGCGCACGTGCCCGAGCCGATCGTGAGCCGCGAGGACGGGTTCGACCCCGAGCGCGAAACGCTCCTGGCCGACTCGGTCGGTCTCGCGCTGCTCGTGGTACTCGACACGCTGGCGCCCGCCGAGCGGGTCGCGTTCGTGCTGCACGACATGTTCGATCTGCCCTTCGACGAGATCGCTCCCATCGTGGGACGATCCCCGAGCGCGGCGCGGCAACTCGCGAGCCGCGCTCGCCGCCGGGTGCGGGGAGCGGCCACGGTTTCCGACGCCGATCTCACCCGCCAGCGAGAAGTTGTCGACGCCTTCGTTGCTGCCTCGCGCGGCGGAGACTTCGATGCGCTTCTGGCGGTGCTCGACCCGGACGTCGTGCTCCGAGCCGACCGCGCAGCGGTGCTTGCGAGCGCATCGAGGCAGGGCGAGGGCGCACCGGAGCTGGTCCCGGAAGTCCGCGGTGCGGCGGTCGTGGCCAAGACCTTCTCGGGGCGTGCCCGGGCCGCACAGCCGGCGCTCGTGAATGGCGCCGCGGGACTGGTGTGGGCGCCGGGCGGACAGCCGCGTGTCGTATTCGGCTTCACGATTGCGGGCGGGAAGATCGTCGAAATCAACCTGGTCGCCGACCCCGAGCGTCTGCGCCAGCTGGACCTGACGGTCCTCAATGACTGACGAGCCAAAGTGAGCAACAGCTTTTGGACGCCACAGGCGCTGGACATCTGGATGCCTGATAGCCCGCCGGCCGGTTCATCTCATGTGCGTGTTCAGTTGTCGATCGCCGCAATGCCAAAATTTCGGAGATGAAACGCATGTCAGAGACGACTACCTACTCCTTGAAACCAATTGGATTCATCCGATCGCCCCTCAAGATTCGTGAAGACGCCCCCAAACAGGGATTCGAAGGGGCACCGGACGCATGGCTTGAAGTGACTGCGCACGTTGCAGAAGGGCTGCACGGTATCGCCGCCGGCCAAGAGATTATATTGATCACATGGTTCCACCGGGCTTCACGCAATGTTCTGAAACTGCATCCTAGAGGGGACAAGAACCTCCCGCTCACCGGGGTGCTTATGACGCGATCTCCTGATCGGCCGAATCCTCTCGGATTGCATCGCGTCAGGGTTTTGGACGTCGCCGGGAGGCAGCTCAAAGTCGGGCCGTTGGAAGCCATAGACGGGACACCAGTCGTAGATATCAAGCCAGTGCTTTCAGAATCTGCAGACTCCTGAGATGAATAATCTGAACGAGGGATTGCGCGAACCGCCGTCGCAACCCGGTAGACCGGGACGATCTGGAGGCGGTTGTGGTGCGAAGGTCAGGCGGCAACGAGGGCTGACCATTCGGAAAACAGGTTGTCACGCGGCGGCTGACGCGACTTTCCAGAGATAGCCGTCCGGATCAGCGAAGTAGCCGAAGTATCCACCCCACTGTGCGCGTTGCGCTGGCTTGGCAATCTTTCCGCCAGCGCGTTTGGCTTGGGCCAACACTTCATCGACGCGCTCTGCGGAGGGGACGATGTAGCTGAGGGTGATGCCGCGAAAACCGCTGCCGTCCGAAGCGACGCCAGCGTCGGCGGCAAGCGCATCCCACGTGTAGAGTGCCAGCGCGGACGAGCCGTTGCCGAGATTGAAGGAAACAAACCCGCCCTGATCCTGCCCGATCGGGCAGCCAAGACCTTCGCTGTAGAACTGCTTCGCCCGGTTCAGGTCCCTGACCCCGAGCGTGACGGCGCTTATCTGCGGGTTCATCGTTATGCCTCCTTGTCACATCGGCTTCTGGTTTGTTCGTCACTACCATGACGGAACGCGATGAGGGAATGTGACCGATAGACGAGCACGAAAGGGAGGCCGGCAGTTACTTAAGTATCGGCTCTGCGCCCGGGGCCCCTAGGTGTCGCCTAGACAAATTGTGCTAGTGTGGAGGTGCCCATGGCATCGCGGACGGCTGATCCGACAATACGCTGGCGCGAGGAGGCCGAGCGCAACCTCCTGCGCATGACCAACTTTGCCACGCTGATGTTCCAGCCTGGCCCGGCGAGCATCGGTGTGACGCCGCGTGAAGAAATCTATCGCAAACGCGCGGCCCGCCTGTATCGGTACGCGTCGCCGCGGACGTATCGCACGCCGCTGTTGTTTGTGCCAAATCTGGGCATCAGCCGCCCGCATGTCTTTGATCTGCTCAAAGGCGGTAGCTTCATCGAGTACATGACGCGCGAGGGATTTGATTTCTATCTGCTGGACTGGGGGACATTCGGGCCCGAGGACAGCGATCTCACCGTGGAAGACTGTGTCACACGTATCTTGCCGAGGATGGTGCGCAAGGTGCTGGAGTCCTCCGGCGTGTCCCGGCTCTCCCTGCTGGGGTACTGCATGGGCGCGCCGCTGACCGCCTCGTTCCTTGGCCTCCATCCGGACGTCCCGGTGACGACTTTCATTAATATGGCGGGGCCGATCGACTTCTCCAAGGCCGGGCTCTTCGGGGTGTGGCTCGATAAGAAGCACTTCAACGTTGATCGCGTTGTCGATACCCTCGGACAGATGCCCGCGGAAATGATCATGGCCGGCTTCAAGCTGCTCAAGCCCACGATGGACCTGTCCACAGGGCTCAACCTGTGGTGGAATCTGTGGAACAAAGAGTACGTGGAAGGGTACAAGGCGCTCAGTGGATGGGCGAACGACTATGTGCCGATGCCCGCGGAGTTCTTTCGCGAATGGGTCAAGAGTTTCTATCAGGACAACAGGCTGATTCGCGGCGAGCTGCGCTACGGTGGCCAGACCGTGCGCCTGGAGGCGATTCGGTGCCCGGTGCTCGCGGTCGGCGCCAAAGAAGACTATATCGTGCCGGCTGAGAGCGTCCGGGCGATGATCGATGCGGTCGGAAGCAACGAGAAGGAGTACGTGGAGCTCCCCGGTGGGCACATCTCGCTGATTGCGGGCCGGAGCGCTCCCGTGCACTGCTGGCCCCGCATCGCGGGCTGGCTGGCCCCCAGGTCGTAGCGGTTTCGCGCCGCCAGGCGCGTTCTTCGGGCGTGGTGACGTCCGCGACGTCCTTCCCCAGCTCGGTGGCAAGCTCGATCTAGTGGTCAACCAGCACGTCAGCACCATCCGCGGTCAGGGAATAATCATGGGTGGCCCAGACCTCCTTTGCGTCCGCCTGCGCGTCGGGGCGTGCTGGAGTACAATGGGCCGGGATAAGAATGCACACGAGGTGGCAACATGGCGGAGCGATCGAATACCGACGTTCTGTTCGACGCCTGGAAGAAGCAGGTCGAAACGGGCACGAAAGCCTGGACGCAGGCCATAGGCCAGGCCCAGACGGCCGACCCGTCGCAGTTCTGGCGCCCCTTCATGGATGGAGGCATCGCGGCCTGGGCGGCCCTGATGGCACAGGGCCCGGTGAGCCCCGATCTGATGGCCCAGTGGAAGTCGTTTCTGGATCAGTGGATCGCGGCATGGGGCAAAGCGCTCGAGCAGGCGATGGGCACGGAGGCCTTCGCGGCCGCGTTGGGGCGGCATCTCGAGCAATGGCTTGCTCTTCAGGCTCCGGTTCGCATGGCCGCGGCGGAGGCGAGCGAAGCCGCACTCGGCGCGATGGGCATGCCCTCTCGCGCGGAGGTGACGGGCATCGCCCGTAGGATCTCAGACCTCGACGACCGGCTGGAGGGACTTGAAGACAAGCTGGGAACGGTCATTGCGCGACTCGATACTCTGGCCGCGGTCCTGGGCGGAAGCAGAACGGCCGGCGCGCAGAGCGGGCGCGCGGCGACAAAACGGCAACCAAAAGGGAGGAAACAGAAAGCATGACCGGCCGTGTGATCGATGAGCTGACCCTCGGCGAGGCCGCCGAGCTCTCCCGCAACGTCAAGAGCGAGGACATCACGGTCTTCGTCCATCTCATCGGCGATCGCAATCCGGTCCATTCGGACCCGGCGTTGATGGGTCAGACCAGGTTCGGGGAACCTATCGTCCCGGGAATGTGGACCGCGGCGCAGGTCTCGGCCGTGATCGGCACGCGTCTGCCGGGTCCCGGTAGCATTTACGCTTCACAGGACCTGCGCTTCCTCAAACCCGTGAAGGTAGGGGATACTATCACGGCGCGGGTTGAGGTGATCGAGGTGGTCCACCAGCGCAACCGTGTCCGCTTGAAGACTACCTGCACCAACCAGCGAGGAGAGCAGGTGCTCTCCGGAGAGGCGTGGGTACTTCCACCCAAACATCCGATGCGAGTCGCGCCGGATGCACACGCAGGGATCCCTCCCGCGGCCGACTAGAACAGCGCGCGTACCAACGGGACCAACATTCCGTAGGCGAGCGCCCCCGCCGTCAGGACGATCACAAGCGCGGCCAGGGTTTTGGCCAGGCCCTTGTTGAGATCCGGAATCTCCGTACTGAGAGGCATGCCGCCGGGCAGATCGGGCAGCAAATGGGTCGTGACGGCCTCGACGAACGCCCGCCCATCGGCGCCAAAGGATGCCAGGTCGACCCTGAGATAACTCCCCCGGTCCCCGTAGAGGGTGAGCGTATAGTCACGCTCATCCTTCCTGACGTCCACGCGCGAGATCTCCTTCCACGCAAGGCGCCGGGGAAAGAGACCAAGCCGCCGGATGCCGTGGCGGTCGATGCGCCAGCGTCGGGTCGATGCGAGCAAACCGAACGCGCACAGCGCGAACGAGACACCCCAGAATACACCGAAGAGCAGCGCCGCGCTCGCCAGCCGCTGGGAGGGGGCGTTCCAGTGCGTCAGCCCAGCGCCGAGTGAGCCCAGTGCCAGAACGGCGAAAAATCCAGTGAAGAGAGTGTAGAACCTTCGAAGGAACGGGAGGGGACGCAGTTCGATCACAAAGGAATTTTCCCCTCGCCGCTGCGCTTCCAGACAGCGTGGATCCGGCCGTCACATGAACAGACCGCCGTTAATGGCGAGCTCCGCGCCGGTGATGTAGTCGCCGTCGGTAGAGCACAGATACACGACGGCGCGGGCCACTTCTTCCACCCGGCCGAACCGTTTCAACGGGATCTGATCGAGCAGCCTCCCCTTGACCTTTTCAGGGATGGTCGCGATGAGCTCGGTGTCGATGAACCCCGGGGCGACGGCGTTCACCGTGATGCCTTTGGCCGCGAGCTCCTTTGCCAGCGATTTCGTGAGGGCCGCCACCCCGGCTTTGGAGGCCGCGTAGTTGGCCTGCCCGAAATTGCCGATCTGCCCGATGACCGACGTGATGTTCACCACTCGTCCGTATTTGCGGTTCACCATCTGATCGACGAACACTTTGGTACAGTTGTAGACGCCGTCCAGGTTGATCGCCAGCACCTTCCGCCACGAGGCATGATCCATCTTGGCGAATGTCTTGTCCGAGGTGATGCCGGCGTTGTTGACCAGGATGTCCACGTGCCCGAACTCGTTCAGCACCTCCTGGGCCATGCGAAAGGTGTCGGGGTAGTCGCTGACGTCGGCTCTGGCCAGCATCGACCGGCGTCCCTGTGCGCGGATCTCGCCGACGAGCGTGCGGGCGATATCCTCGTTGGACAGGTAGTTGACCGCCACGTCCGCGCCCTCTTCGCTGAGGGCCAGGGCGATGGCGCGCCCGATGCCCCGCGAGGCTCCCGTGACCAGCGCCGTGCGTCCCTGGAGTTTCATGGCGAGTCTGCGAGAGGTAAATCCAACGGTAGGCGGTGAATCTCCTCTGTCGGGCGCTGAGGAGTCAGGCGCATGGCCATTCTGATCAAGCGATACGCCAACCGCAAACTCTACAACACCCGCACCAGCCGCTATGTCACCCTGGAGGATCTCGAGAAGATGATCCGGGCGGGCAGGGAGATCGAGGTACGTGACGCGGCCACGGGAGAGGACGTCACGCCTGTCGTCCTGACGCAGGTCATCCTGCAAACCGAGCGAGGGGGAAGGGTTGCTCTGCCCGCGGCCTTTCTCCACCAGCTCATCAAGCACGGGGGCGCCTGGCAAGAGTACATGGCCAGGAGCTTCGATGCGACGCTGGGGGGGCTCGTCGCCAGTCAGCGCCAGGCCGATCAGATCTTCCGGGCGTGGGCGGCCCGCGCCGGGCTCGTGCCTCCGGAGCCCGACGCGCCGCAGGCGCGGAAGTCGCAGAAGCGCCCCAGGCGGCGCGCGCGTTGACCGGGACAGAAAGAGAAAGGGCCGGGAGTGTTCCCCCAGCCCTGGTACACGCGTCCTGCGAAGGCGACGCGATGCGCTACACCGCCGGTGTCTGCAAATCGTCCAGGTCAGCCAGGCGGCGCAGCCAGTAGGCCCGCCCCGCCTTCGCGGACTCCAGCGCCGAAGCCTGGAACGCGCCGTAGAGCCGCACTCCCTCGGTTGCCGCGGCGGCGGTCAGGGTCACGATCTCCCCGAGCGCCTTCTGATTCGCCTCGGCCCAGCGGGTCATAACATCCACGGCCCGGCCGGTGGACTGATCGAGCCATTCCTGCCGCTCCTTCGTATTCTCCATGTTGAACGCCTCCTTGGCGGGTGGTCTCGCGTGACGCATTGCGTCATTCGCGTCGGCTACAGTATAACGCATTGCGTCATCACCCTGTCAAGAGGCTCGGGGGGGTGGCGCGAGGGCGCTTG
>JBQTJP010000168.1:0-4475 GCA_052386995.1 Armatimonadota bacterium | reverse complement strand
TCGCGGAAGATTTTTTCTGTGCGGGCACGGGGCCCCAGGATGCCGAGATAGGCCGCCTCGGTGGGCAGGAAGGCGCGCAGCAGATCCCGGTCGTGCACGTAGTTATGGGTCATGATCAGGACGTACGTACGCTCGTCGGTCGGCACCCGCTTGCCGGCCTCCGGGAAGTCCGTGCGGACGAACCCGGTGGCTCCCGGGAAGCGATCGGGGGTGAGCAGCGCGTCCCGCCGATCCACGACAATCACCCGCCACCCAAGCTGGGACGCGAAGCGGACAATGGGGATGGCATCGTGCCCGGCCCCGCAGACCACGAGCCGCATCGGCGGATGCAGGACCTCGACGAAGAGTCGCAGCGGACCGGCTGCGCTCTGAACGGTGTGCGTCCCCGAGCGGAGATCGCGGAATGCCTCCAGCTCGAGGCGCCCCAGCGCGGCGTCGGCCGCGGCGTCGCCCAGGCTGCCCTGGCGACGGCCGTCGGGCCAGATCACCACACGGCGGCCGGCCGGGGCTGCGGTCGTCCCCTCCACCACGGTCACGATGGCGACCGCGTCGTCGCTGCCGAGCGTCGCCCGCGCAGCGCGCCACAGGAGATCGTCGCCGGTCGTGGGCTCGACGAAGACCTCGATCGCGCCGTTGCAGCCGAGGCCAAGGCCCCAGGCCGGATCGTCGTCGGCGGTGAGGTCATAGCGCATCAGCCGCGGGGTGCCTCGCTTCAGCACCTCCGCGGCGACGACTGCCACGTCGCCCTCGAGGCAGCCGCCGCTGATGTTGCCGGTCTGCTGCCCTGACTGCGTGATGAGCAAGCGCGCGCCCGCGCGCCGATAGGTCGAGCCCCGGACGCCGATGATGGTGGCCAGGGCCATCGGTTCGCCGCTGGCGGTGGCGGCATCCACGGCAACCAGGATCTCGGAGAGTTCTTTCATGGCGTCCGGACGAGATAGCGTCCGAGCCGAGACAGGCTCTCAAGGTTGTGGGCAGGCGCGAAGCCGTCCAGGTGCGGCAGGGCAGCCGCCATCCCCCGCGTGAGCGGCCGGTAGTCCGGGCTTCCGAGGAGCGGGTTGAGCCAGACCAGGCGGGCCGCCCGCCGCCGCAGCCGGGCGAGTTCGCCGGCGAGCAGATCGGGGTCCCCCGTGTCCCATCCATCGCTGAGGATGACGACGACCGTCCGCCGGTCCACGCAACGCTCCGCCCAGGTCCGGTTGAAGGCTGCCACACTTTCCCCGATGCGCGTTCCCCCGGACCAGTCCCGGACATCCTCCGCGAGGCGTCCGAGCGCCAGGGCGAACGGCCGCCCCCGGAGGTCATCGGTGATCCGAGTCAGCCGGGTGCCGAAGGTGAAGGTCTCCACGCGCCTGAAGCCGTTCTGCAGGGCGTAGAGGAAGAGCAGCAGAAACCGACTGTAGAGGTCCATGGACCCGCTGACGTCCAGGAGGAGGACCAGCCGCGGCTTCCGCCGCCGCCGCTGCCGCCAGGCCAGCGTGACCAACTCGCCGCCCGTCTTGAGGACGCCGCGAAGCGTCCGGCGGAGGTCCGCCTGCTCGTGGCGGCGCGTCGCTCGCCGGCGCCGGTCCACCCGGAGAGCCAGGCGGCGGGCGACCCGCGCCGCCAGGCGGGCCACCTCGTCCAACTGATCGGTCGCGAAGGTACCGAAGTCCTTCTGCATCAGGACCTCGACGGCTTGTACCTTTCATGGCACCCTCCTTCCTGCTCATTTTGGGCAGAGCATAGGAAGGATTAAAGCCCTGTCTCGGCGCCTCCGCTCAGGCCACCGGGGCGGCCGGGGGCGGCCGCCGGCGTCCTGCCCCTCTCGACGTCAGGCCTCTGGCCTATCAGGAGCACGGCCCGATGCTACAGGATCTGGCTCTAGACATTTCTCTTTAATCCGGTTCATCGACCGGGTTCACGCGCGCACGAAGGGCGCCCCCGCTCGGGAGATTCGAAAGGTGGTCCGGGAGGCAGTCGAGGACGCCCGCCGCGCGACGCGGCCCGGCAGGCCATGAGGAGTGGTGCTCGATACCAACGAGAAACACGCCCCTATGGGTCTCACACATATCAAGCCAGAAATGCAAAGCGCCCCCTGGCTCTCAATGGGCTATCTAAGGCTATTTTTCCAGGTAGGCGAGAATCTTTTCATCGTTCAGGACGCTGATCGCCACGTTGGCGACCGCTGCATCGATTGCCTTCCTGAAGTCCCAGCTCCCACCGATGACCTCGATGCCTCGGCGATATCCGTCTCCTGTCTCGACTGTGTGGTTGATGATGCACCTGAACGTGCCAGGCGTAGGAATCATTCTCAAGTCGACGATCGCGACCATGATGCGTTTTGGAACACCGCGCCCGGCAGCGCTCCTCTTGTCGAGTTCGCCCCTCAGCACGCTCATGGCCGACTCCGTATACTGCCGGTAATTGACCGTCACGGTGAAGGCGGGTATTGGAATGGTGACGTCCTCCGATGATTGCTGCGCATTGATGATCTCGACTGGTCCCGCTACCTTGAACGCCGGAACTCGGTCCGGTTCGATCGTGCTCTGAGCCGGGACATGATGGAGGGCACATCCCGATAAGGCGACCACAGCTACGAGAAGAGTGGACGCGGCTAACCGGCGGCTTCGAGACCCCATCTTTCTGGCGCCTCTTTTCCTTGCTTACTTGAGCACGCTGTCAAGGACTTCTTTCACCATCAGCTCTGGTTCTGTCCTCGCGAGCGAGGTACGTCGCGATTGAGCCGACGCTAGCAGAACGTTGGTCGTGGGATCTCGGAATTGAATCAAGAGATCGAGCAAGTACCACGTGATATCCCACGCCCAGTAGTCGTGATACGTGACGAGAACGTCGACGTTCGCCGGGATCGAGGACCTGGGACCGGTTCGTGCTACTCCTCCGCGTTTGACCAGCTCGCCTTGGATGAGCTTGTGAGTGCCACGGGTGTCCGCGTCGCTCTGGACGACGTAGAACGTTTTGAAGCTCCGAACGTCAGTGCCTGGCGTTACTGAAGACAAGAGGGCCGTACTGCAGCCGGAGAGCATGAGGGAAGCTAGCAACACCTGGCTCGTGCGAAGCGCAGTCCGTCGTCCCGTCATGGGATTATCTCGTGTCGGGTGGTCTTCGCTCACGCCAGGCAGCCATGCCGGGCAAGGGAAGCATTACGCTCATCCCTGTGCCATCGGCGGCGTCCAACGCCTTGGCAATCAACGTCGCTTGCTCCATGTCCTTCACATCGTCCGGAATGACGTAGAACAGGAAGCCGTGGGCCGATTCTTGAGGAGCTAAGGGAGTGTCCTGAAACTCCTTGCTGCGAAAGTCCGCTTGGCGGGCGGCGTTGGCTTCGCGCTGCTGACTGGACGACAGGAGATAGCCCATGAGCCCGAAGGCGATCGTCCAGCCGACGACGCCGGCGTAGCTCTCCAAGCGTTCAGCCACGGCGCTCGCCGGCGCCGGACTATACTCCTGTCCCTCGGCGCGCCGCAAGACGAAGTCCGCCTTCCGGACCACCAGGCGTTGTGCGCTCCTGTTTTGCACGATCACCTGAAGGGGAAGAATGCCCGCCTGCTTGAGGTCGGCGCCGAATACCCGAGCGCTCTTCTCGGGATCCAGGTAAGGGTTTACGCCGACGGAAAGGCCCTGGTCTTCCGCCGCCGCAGCAGCCGACGCAATCCTGGGTAAGGTGGCAAGTTGCGACGTATAGGACGCACAGGACACCGTGAGTTGCGCGAGCACCACCAGTATGGCGACGGTTCTGTTCACGGGAGATGCTGGGAACCAGATTTGCTGGTCATCCCAGCGACCGACCCATCGGGCCTTGGGTGGCCAGGGCCGGCTGAAACGCGAGCAAACCCACGACGAGGTGAGCCGGAATTTTCGATATGGGCCCATTTTCTCTCCCGCTTCTGCCACTGAGCGAGCCACGCGCCCTCCATCAGCCAGTCCGCCCGTCCCGAAGAGGTGACGGGGCCCTCCTCGGGGTGCCTGCCTTGCTGACCCCACCTGCGCTGGGGTTCACCACCCTCGAACCACGCCCGTCAGAGACACCTCCGCCGGGTTCGACCCCGCTCCTCGTCTCACTCCCCCCGTGTGCCGTACTCTCGATCAGGTCGGCAGCCACGCGAGTCGCTCGATGCGCCCGATGATCTGCCTAAAGAGGGTCCGCGTCAAGTGGCTCTCGGCAACGTCCGCATCGGAGAACATTTCTGGCGAGATCTCGATCTGTATGTATCCGTCAGAATCCACTCTATACCGGCCAACGCTGCCTCGCAAGCTGACGGCCTGGACATGGGGAATCCCGCAAGGAACCTCGAAGCCGGCGCACCAGCCCCGCGCGTGCTTATATGAGGTCTGTAGACTCGCCGCGGCGTCGCCGAGGCTGCCCTGGCGACGCCCGTCGGGCCAGCGCACCACCCGGCGTCCGGCCGGCACCGTGGTCGTCCCCTCCACCACGCTCGCGATGACGACCGCGTCGTCGCCGCCGAGCGTCGCCC
>JBQTJP010000167.1:0-5922 GCA_052386995.1 Armatimonadota bacterium | reverse complement strand
TCCCACGGTCCCCACTCGTAGCGCACGCCGTCCATCACACTATACCCTCGACCGCTGAGGATGAATGTGATCGCGTCGTAGCTATGGCGGTGCGTACTGGTGCGTCCCCCGGGCGGGATCTCCACGATCCGGGTGTCGATCGACCGCGTCGGCACACCGCCATCGGTGCCGACGAGCATCCCCTGCCGAACACCCCGGACCGGCGAGGGGATCATCGTCAACCGGTTGGCTTTGCCGATCGCCTTGCGGGTCCGGTTCCAGTCGTCTACCAGATCGACCCGGCGCTTCTTCTGGACGTCGTAGTGACTCGTCTTGGTCTGCATGCTATCCCCTCCGTGAGAATGATGCCCTTTTCGGCACGTATCAACTTCCGGCCTTCGCGCGTCGCGACAGCCCGGCCAGGATCCCTTCGGGTCTGAACAGTCCAATGATCATGAGGATGAGCCCGTAGACGCCGAGGGCCGGGACGGGCAGGATGAAGTAATTCTTCAACCCCACGTCGATGACGCGGATCAGCGCACCTCCGACCACCGGGCCCCAGACCATCCCGGTCCCGCCGAGCATCGCCATGATCACCGGAAAGAGAGTCTTGTCTACGCCGAGCACCGACTCCAGATCCACATAGCCGAAGTGCAGCCCGAACAGCGCGCCGGCCAGGGCGGAGGGCACCGCGCTGATCACCAGCGCCAGCTGCTTGTGCTTGAACAGATCCACACCGATCGCCGCCGCCGCGCGCTCGCTCTCGCGGATAGCGTGGAAGGCAATCCCCAGCCGCGTGCGCGAGATAAAGAAGTTGATGGCTAATGAGGCGAGCGCCAAGCCGAGCATCAGCGAATAGGCCACGCGCTGATCGAGGAAGTAGCCCGGGGGCAGGTAGATGCCGGAAGCGCCGCCGGTGAGTTTCTCGAGGTTCAAGATGAGCTGGCGAATCAGCAGGAACAGGCCGAAGGACGCCATCGCGAAGTACGCGCCCCGGAGACGGAACAGCGGGAACGCGAACACGAACGCGAAGAGGACCACGATCGCAACCGCCACGATCACCAGCCCTGCCAGCGCGGACGCACCGAATCTCTCTGTCACCCCAGGGAGCTCTTTGGTAAGGATAAACGTGACGTACGCCCCGAGGCCAAAGAATGCCCCCTGACCCAGGTTGAGGTAGCCGAGAAACCCACCGAGGAGATCATAGTTCAGCGCCAGCGTGATGAACGTGAAGGTGAAGAACAGCGCAGTCACCAGGTCGCGCGTCAGCAGGGTTGGGAGGATCAGAAACGCCCCACCCGCGGCGGCAAACAGCAGCAGCGGCATCCAAGGGCGGGTGCGTGCCACCGGTTTCATTCCTGCCTCACGCCTGCCAGGCCCTCAGGGCGCAGCAGCAGGACCACGAAGAACACAAGCACATAGGTGACCGGCGACCACACGGCCCCGAGCAGGAACGCCGTAAACACATCGGCGATCCCCAGAATGATGCCGCCGAGCAAGGCGCCGGGCAGGCTCCCGACCCCGCCGATCACCACGACCGTCATAGCGACCAATGTCAGCCGGAGTCCGTCGCTGGGCCCAAGCGGCGTCGCGAGCGCGAAGAAGATGCCTGAAAGCGACGTCGCAAGCAGTCCCAGCGTGAAGATGGTCATGGAGACCAGCCGGGGATTGACGCCCAGGATCAGCGCGCCTTCGTAGTCCTGGGCAATCGCCCGCGCCATCAACCCAATGGGCGTCCGCGTCAGGAAGAACTGGAAGAGAAGGACCGCGACGCATACGAAGGCCATGATGGCCAGCCGCGTACCCGACAGCGAGATCCCGCCTATCGCCAGCTGCGGGAGCGTGATCGGCAGGGTAAACGTGGGCTGCGGATCCACGAACTTCGCCCAGTAGAATCCCAGCATGGCCTCAAATGCCAGAGCAAAGCCGAAGGTGATGAGGATGGAGCCGATGAGCACGCGCTCGGGCGCTCGCCCGAGCAGCGGTCTGACGCAGACCGACTCAAAGAGCCACCCGAGTGCGGCAAGGATGACGATCAGGATACCGAGGCTCGCACCGATGGGCAGCCCGACGTGCCGGAAGAAGAACGTGCCTAGCGCCGCGCCGAGGACCATAAAACTCCCGTGGGCCACGTTGAGGATGTTGGTCGTGGCCAGCGCGAGTGAGAGAGCCAGCGCCATCAGCGCGTAGACGCCGCCCAGGCTGATGCCGCCCAGGATCAGCTCGAAGAAGGTTTGAGAACTTAGCACGCCGGGCATCGGGTTCTAGGACCCTCACACGACGAGATACGTCTTGCGCACGTAGTCGTCGTGCAAGAGCTCCTGACCGCTGCCTTCGCGCGTGATCCGGCCGGTCTCCAGCACGTACGCGCGATCGGCCAGTGCAAGCGCGCCGTAGACATGCTGCTCCACAAGGAGAATCGTCAATCCCGCGGCGCGCAGCTCGCCGATGGCGTCGTAAAGCCTGTCCACCGCCATGGGCGCCAGTCCCAGCGAGGGCTCATCCAGCATCAGGAGACGCGGTCGGGCCATCAGCGCCCGGCCGAGCGCCAGCATCTGCTGCTCGCCGCCGCTCAGGGTCCCCGCGAGTTGCGATCGTCGTTCCGCGAGGATGGGAAAGAGCGCGAACACCCGCTCCAGCCTTGGCCGCAGGTCCTTCCCATCGGTCGCGGCATGGGCGGCCACCTGCAGATTCTCCACAACGCTCATGAAGGGAAACACCCGGCGCCCCTCAGGCACCAGGGCGATCCCGCGCCGCACGCGCCGGTGGCTCGGTTCATGATCAATGCGCCGGCCATTGAACACGACTTCTCCGGTCGCGCCGGGAATCAGACCGAGGATCATCCGCAGGGTGGTCGTCTTGCCGGCTCCATTGGCGCCGACGATCGCCACCAGCTCGTTCTCGTTGACTCGAAACGAGACGTCCCACAGCGCCCTCAGGTCGCCGTAGGAGACGCTGAGCTGCCTGACTTCAAGCATTGCGTCCGGCTCCGCCGGCCCACCGTTCGCCCAGGTACGCTTTGATGACCTCGGCGTCGGCGACAACCTCCTGGGGCCGTCCCTGGGCAATCACCGTTCCGTAGTTCAGAACCGCCACCCGGTTCGCCAGCTCAATGACCAGCCGCACGTTGTGTTCGATGAGCAGGATGGTGAGGTCGAACTCCTGCCGGATCGTCCTGATGATACCGATCATCTCGGCCGCTTCGGCCGGCGTGAGGCCGGCCATGACCTCGTCCAGCAGGAGCAACCGCGGGGCGGTGGCGAGGCCGCGGACCATCTCGAGCCGTTTGCGCTCCGATAGCGTGAGAGTGCCGGCGGGTCTGGTACCCTTGCCCTCGAGTTTCCCAAGCGGAAGCAGCCTGCGCGCCACCGCGCGCGCATCGTCGAGCGACCGGCGGGCGCCGCCCTGCCGCCCGAACAGCGCGCCCGCCGCGACGTTGTCGAGGACAGACATCTCCGCAAAGGGCTGGACGATCTGAAAGGTGCGCGCGATTCCGCCGCGGCAGACCTGGTGGGGATGGAGCCCGACGACGTCGCTCCCCGCAAACCGGACCCGTCCCTCGTCAGGCCTGTAGATCCCGGAGATCACATTGAAGAGTGTGGTCTTGCCTGCGCCGTTGGGCCCGATGAGCCCGAAGATGTCGCCCCCTTCAACGCTGAGGGTGACCCCGCGCAGGGCCCGCACTCCGCCAAAGCTCTTGCTGGCCCCCAGCACTTCGAGCAGCGGCATCGAAGGCGCGCGGCGCGGGCTCCCCTGAATAGATGAAGCGCGCTACCGGCGCGGGGGCTTGTACGGCGCGTCGGCAATCCGTTCCGGCCAGACGACCCTCAGATGTCCCTCCTGGAACTGCGCGACGAAGGGTTTCTGGGTTCCGAACCCGTTGAGGACTCCCCTCTCCGGATCCCTGTAGTTCCAGTGGAACCGCAGGACGCCCGATAGCGTGGTCGTCTGGAGCCGGAACCCCGGATCGCGCAGCGCCTCCATGAGCACGGGTTTGCGCAGGGTCCCCGCCGTCTCGATGGCCTTGACGATCGCGTCCATCGCGACGTACTTGATCGGCGCCCAGGGCAGGTCATACGGGTCGATCTTCATCCGCTCAAAGATAATGCGCATCCGACGGTCGTGGAGCTTCAACGCATTCTGCGTCTCGCCCGTTATGCCTTCGACCCCTGCCGCGCCCAGTGCCGTCATCAGTGGCTTGCCCACGAATCGGGAATGAATCTCCTGGGGCCGCAGCCCGAGCTCGCGCGCCTGCCTGATGAACGCGATCTGCTCTGCTCCACCCCACAGAGCCATGAAGACGACATCGGGATTCAAAGGCCTGAGCTTGGCAATGATCGCAGCGTAATCGGTCGTAGGAAACGGCACGAGCTCGCTGGCCACGACTGTCAGCCCGACCTTCTTTGCGTACTCGCTGACCCCGGCGCCGACGTCACGGGTGTGCGCAATCGTCGAGAACAGCACGGCGACTGTCTTGAAGTTGGTACGGCCGGACCGGTTTGTCGCCTGGACCATGTCAAAGTACATCTCGCTCCAGTCATACCCTCGCTCGAGCACGCCAACGAACCACTTGAAGTTCCGGGCGAAGAGCGCGGTGTCATTGGCCTCGGCCGCGACCATGGGGATATGCATTCGCTCAGCGACGGTAGAGGCCCGCAGTGTGATGGGGCTGGTGCTGGGGCCCAGGAAGATGTGGACCCCGTCGACGGCCCCAAGCCGCTCGTACAGCTCGACGGACTTGTCCGGACTACTCTCGTCGTCATAGATGATGAGCTGGATTGGAACTTTGCGGCCAAGCTCGTTGACCTGCACGCCGCCTTCTTCGTTAACAACTTTCTCCCACTCGCGCATGAATGTCAGAAATGTCGGACCCCACTCGGCGGAGAATGGCCCCGTGACCGCAAGCGTGGCGCCAATCTTGATGGCCGCTGGCTGCGCCTGGGACGACCCCAGGTTGCCGAACAAGGACCCCGCGACCGCCAGCCCCAACAGGATCCACAGGCCCTTTCTCATCTTCAGACCCTCCTTTTCGGGCGATTCACAGCGATCACTGTCCTCGATCAACGGTACCGCAAGTGTTCAACCCTTCTAAAAGCGCCTGGTGGAACCCTGCATTGCACGGAGCTGGGCCCAGTGCCACTGAGGCTTCGGTCACCCCGGCAGACCGAGCCAGCGCTCGGCGTTCTCGCGCAAGACCTTTGGACGCACATCCTCCCGAATCGGCAGTTGGGCAAAGGCCTCGAGCCACCGCTTGGGCCGCAGCCAGGGATAGTCGGTCCCGAACATGACGCGATCTGCAAGGGCGCCGTTGATCTGCGTGATGAGGGCGGGTGGGAACAGCCGCGGCGACCAGCCCGACAGATCCAGCAGCACGTTGGCCTTGTGTACCGCGATCGCCAGCATCTCGTCCAGCCAGGGGAACGAGGGGTGGCAGGCGACGATCGTGAGATCCGGATATCGGGCGGCGAGCTCATCGAGGTGCATGGGATGCGCGTAGTGAAGGCGCAGCCCGCCGCCGCCGGGCATCCCCGCACCGACGCCCGTGGTGCCGGTATGGAACGACACCGGCACCCGCAACTCCAGAGCGGCCTGCCATAACTCACTGAAGCGTGGATCGCTCGGGATAAACGCCTGCATGATGGGGTGGAATTCGCCCACGCCGCGCAGCCCGAGGGCCTGCACCGCTCGCCGGACCTCGAGCACCGCCGCCTCGCCCTTCCACGGGTCGACGTGAGCCCACCCGACAAATGTCTCCGGGAAGCGCGCGACGATGGCCGCGACCTCATCGTTGGCGACCGCGGGCAGGCCGGTCGTCGTTTCCGCGTCCCACGCGAAGATGATCGCCTTGAGGTCGAGGGCGCGGTACTCCTCGGTCAGCCAGAACCCATCGAAGCCAAGCCCCTCGGCGGCCTGAGCATAAGTGACAATGTCGGCCATGGGCAT
>JBQTJP010000166.1:0-3316 GCA_052386995.1 Armatimonadota bacterium | reverse complement strand
AGATCGATCAGCTGCTCCCGCAGCAGGCCCTCGACGCCGTGCACCATCCCGAAGATGTCTTCGATCGCCTCATGCTCCAGCGCCTCGAGCACGACGCCCGCAAGGCTGCTGTTGATGACGGCGGTCGGACCACCCGACTGCCCGACGATCAGATTGCCTCGGAGCGGCGCGCTCACCGCCGCGCCCCCGCTAGCCGGGCGAAGACATCGAACTCTTGATCACGGGCCGCGCCGAGGTGAGCCACCGCCTGTGTCGCGTCCCAGCCGTTGTGCACGATACCCGCGACCGCCAGCGCGACCGCGCGTGGATCGTCGCGCCCGGGGAACGTCACGTTGCGTCCCACGAGCGCGCCCCGAATCGTGGCACCGGCGCGCATCCCGGCCGCGAACTCGGTCAGGATCCCGGTAGGATCGCCCGTCGCCTCTCCGCCGAGCATGAGGATTGGACACGTCGTGGCGGCCGCGACGAGCTCGAACCGCTCGCAGTACGGGATCTTCAACCAGGTTCCCATGGAGGACTTCCCCAAGCCCGACGCTATTCCGATGACCTTGATCAGGTCGGGCGCGGTCTTGAGCATCGCATATCTGCCGTCGCGCTTCGCCACCGCCAGACATTCCAGGAAGGCCGGAATGCCTAGATCGTGCAGCCTGTCGATAGCACGGGCGCAGTACGCGATGGTCACGCCTGATGCGGGCTCCGAGGGGTCCAGGCGGAACATCAGCTTGGCGCCGTCGAGATTCAAGTCGCCAATCCGTTCCGGGGTGAACGCGGTCATCCGATCGTCCATCTCGAACGCCGCGCCCGCCAGGCCGCCCCGGTTCATACATCCCAGGAGCACCTTACCGTCGAGAAACGCCGGCCCGCCCGATTCCTTGACGACGCGCTGGATGACGAACAGCTCTTCGATGATGTCGGGCGTCGCCATGACGCCGTCCACCTCAGGCGTTGTGACCACTCTCAGGATCCGTCCGAGCAGCGCCCACCGATTGCCCATCGCGATGGGATCGTCCCCGACGCCGGCAACGCCGCGCGCCGGATGATCGGCGGCCAGGATGACCAGGCGGCCGTCGGCGGTCAGGCTCTTTCGGCGCACCCGCCCCCGAGCTTCGTCTTCGACAACATGGGGCAGGCTCACGCGGACATCGGTGATGCGATCGAACAGGTCTTTCGGGAAAAACGCTTCCGGCCGAAACGTATAACTGCCTATCTGGTAGGTCGTCACGGCCATAGACGTGCTCCTCCGGCGGGGCTCACTCGGCGATTCTCGTGTAGCAGGGGGTTCCCCTTCAGTCTGGCGAACTTCCCGACCAGACGCGTTTTGGACGCTTCGAATGGATCGCCACCCTGCCGGGAGGTGCCGATGCCCCGCTTTGCCGCCAACCTGACATTCCTCTGGACCGACCGTCCGTTCATGGCCCGATTCGACGCCGCCGCCCGCGCGGGCTTCGGGGCCGTCGAATACATGTTTCCCTACGCCGAGGATCTCAAGGCAATCGCCGGCGAGCTCCGGCGCCTGCGATTGCGGCAGGTGCTCTTCAATCTCCCTGCCGGCGATTGGGCCGCCGGCGACCGCGGCATCGCCGTGGATCCCACGCGCCGCAGAGAGTTTCGCGACGGCGTCCGCCTGGCGATCGATGTCGCGCGGCGGCTGGCCTGCCCCCGGATCAACTGTCTGGTCGGCAAGCAGCTGGAGGGTGTGCCGCTCAAAGAGCAGTGGGCGTGTCTGGTGGACAATGTCAAGAGCGCGGCCGCCGCCTGCGAGCAGGTCGGGCTCGTGCTCCTGGTGGAGGCCGTCAACACGTTCGACATCCCGGGTTTCTTTCTGCGCACCAGCTCTGAGGCGTTTCAGCTCCAGGACGCGGTCGGCGCGGCCAACCTGAAAGTGCAGTTCGATGTCTATCACGCGCAGCGCATGGAGGGCAATCTCACGCACACGCTGACGCGCAACATCGGCCGCATCGGCCACGTGCAGATCGCCGACGCCCCTGACCGCAGCCAGCCCGGCACGGGCGAGATCAACTTCGCGTATCTGTTCCGCGCGCTCGATCGAACGGACTACGGGGGCGAGGTCGGGCTGGAATACAAGCCATCGGGCGCGACCGATGAGTCGTTCGGCTGGATCGAAGCGATGGGCTACTCGCGGAAGTAGGAGGCAGACATGGCTGATCGCGTTGGCTTCATCGGCCTGGGGATCATGGGCAAGCCGATGGCTCTCAATCTCCGAAAGGCCGGGTGTTCACTAATCGTTCACTCACGCTCACGCGGGCCGGTAGAGGAGCTCGTGGCCGCCGGCGCAACGGACGCGGGGTCGCCCAAAGCCGTCGCCCAGCAGAGCGACATGGTCATCACGATGCTGCCCGACTCCCCACAGGTGCGGGAGGTCGTGCTCGGAGCCAATGGGGTCGCCGACGGGCTCCGCCAAGGTCAGATCCTTATCGACATGAGCACGATTTCTCCGCTGGTGACGCGCGAGGTGGCGGCGGCGCTCACCGCAAAGGGCGTGTCGTCGCTCGACGCCCCGGTGAGCGGCGGGCAGAAGGGCGCGATCGACGCCACGCTGTCAATCATGGTAGGAGGCCCGCGCGCGGTCTTCGATCGCGTGCTGCCGGTCTTTCAGGCGATGGGAAAGAACATCGTGCATATCGGCGAGGAACCGGGCGCGGGACAGGTCGCCAAGGCCTGCAACCAGATCGTCGTCGGCAACACGATCATGGCCGTGGCCGAGGCACTGACGCTCGCGCGCAAGGCCGGCGTGAGCGTGGCGAAGGTGCGCGAGGCGCTGCTGGGCGGGTTCGCGCAGAGCCGCATCCTCGATCAGCATGGCCAGCGCATCCTCGATCGCAACTTCGCGCCCGGATTTCGGGTGCGGCTGCATCAAAAAGACCTGGGCATCGCGCTGGCCGCCGGCAAGGCGTACGGCGTGCCGCTGTTCGCGACCGCGCTGGTGCACGAAGCGATGGGGGCGCTGATCGCTCAAGGACACGCGGACCTCGACCATTCCGCCCTGGCCCGTCTGGTCGAGTCGCTGGCGGGACTGGAGCAGTAGTGGTGCAGACGTAAACCGCGTGGGAGGCACCGGGCGGACCGCTGCTGCGATCCACTTCGAGGTCCTAAAGAACCTTACAGCCTCTGAGCGTTTCCTGCTGGCCTTTGAGATGAGTCTTGCTGCTCGAGAATTCTCGCTGGCCCGGCTGCGACGCTGCGGGGATTCTCAGGATTCAATCGAGCAGACTCGATCGCGCGTACATCGCACACTGGGTGCGGGAACTTGAGCTTGGCCGGGAGTGGGAAGCTGCATGCCTGCTTGCAGGCATCC
>JBQTJP010000165.1:0-3780 GCA_052386995.1 Armatimonadota bacterium | reverse complement strand
GAAGAACGTCTCGGGCAAGCCGGTCAGTCCGTAGGTACGGTAGACGGTATTGTCCCTGTCTCGCACCATAGGATACGTCGTCTTTGTCTCCTTGAGGAACCGCAGTGCCTCGGGCACGAGGTCCTGCACGTTAATCCCGATCACCACCACGTCCTGATCTCGGTAGCGCTGCCATGTGGCTTCCAGCGCGGGAGCTTCGGCGCGGCACGGCGTGCACCACGACGCCCAGAAGTTGATCACCAGGACCTTGCCCCGCAGTGAGTCGAGAGCAACGGTGCCGTTGCCGTCGAGCCGCGGCAGGAGGAACTTCGGCGCCTCGGGGGTCAAGCCGCGGGCAAGCGCAACAGAAATCGACTCTGGCCGGTTGCTGCGACCGGTGAGCAAGAACAGCAGGCCCAGGACCGCGACCACGCTGCCGAGCAGAACGACCTTCCGCCACATCGAGGCCACCTATGGCAGTATCTGCTCAATCCTGCGCTCGAGCGTCTTGAGCCCTTCGGGCCCGAGGAAAGGGCCGACAAACTTCGACCTGATCACGCCAGCTTTATCAATGAAATAGGTCGTGGGCAGTCCGAGGAGCTGATACTTCCTGGCGATATCCGAGGACTCATCACGGACAGCGGGATAACTGATCTTGAATTCGTCAAGAAACTCCCGGGCATCATCCCAGGTATCTTGTTCGATGTCTACGCCGAGAAACACAATCCCCTTGTTCCGATGCTTCTGGAACGTGGCCTCAAGATCGCGCGCCTCCGCGCGGCACGGGGCGCACCAGGAGGCGAAGAAGTTCATCACTACACCTTTCCCGCGGAGGTCGGCGAGACCCAGGGTCCCTCCACCAAACTGTCGAGCCGAAAAATCGGGGGCCTGAGCTCCCTCCCGCAGACCCCTGGTGATGATCTGACCGGGTGGCGTCGGGATGGGCTGAAACTGCGGGGAAGCCGACGGCGTTGGAACCTCTGCCGAGGGTGGAGCCGCGGGCGTCGCGGCCAGGTAGACGACGATGCCCGCCGCCGCAACAAGGCCGAGAATCGCAAGTATAAACCGCGTCTGGACCGTCACAGGAACCAGTACAGCAGCGTGTCGTTAAGTCCGGCCAGCAGAAAGACGATCCCGCCGATGCGGCGAAGCCAGGGCTCCCAGCCCATCACGCGCGACTCAAGAGAACCTGTATCCGAACCGGCGGCCACGACCAGTGCGGTGAGAATGAGCGGGAAGGTCGTCCCTGCAGCGAACGCGGCCGGATAGAGCGGCCCGGCAGTGCTGGCGACCGCCATCGGCAGGACATAGCCGAAGAATAGCAGCGCCAGCGTGGGGCAGAATGCAAACGAGAAGGCGATCCCTAGAAGGAAGGCGCTGAGGGTCCCGCCTGATCCTGTCCGCGCCCGTAGCCGCGCGCTCAACCCGTGGCCAAACGCGACGCGGGGCCGCCACACGCCCAGCATCGCTAGGCCGATCAAGATCATCAGCGGGCCGAGAACCTTTCGTGTGACGGCGACGGTCGGGATCGCCACGGTCTGCAAGCCCTGACCCAAGAGAAACGCCGCCAGCCCCGCGGCGCTGTAGACTAGAACTTTCCCCGCCACGTATGCCGCCGCGGGAGGGACGACGCTCCGGCCGGTGCGGCCCGCCCCTCCGATGAGGTAGGCGATCGATGACGCGTTAGTGCTCAACTGGCAAGGGCTGAGCGCCCCCAGCAGACCGAGCATGAGCGCGGTCACCAGTGATCCGCTGCCGGACGTCAATCCTCCAAAGGGCTGTGAGACCGTGACATAGAGCGAATTCAGAAAGCCGTACCAGGCGAGGGCCACGTCGGACATTACAGCCCCCGCAGCAGGAACGCGGGCCCGCACCCCATCGGGATGAGCATCACGGCGGCGTTGGTGGCCAGCAGCGTCGCGATGCCCAGCAATGACTGAACGGCGGGACTCAAGGAAAGCCGCGAGCGTTCCGCGACGCGCGATCCCGACATACGCCCCGCGAGAAGACGCTCGATCCGCCGCTCGATCACGTGATCGGGTTCCGCAAAGGCCAGGGCAGGCTCAGGCGCGGCGCCGCCCAGGGCGTGCTGCCAGACCTTCGCGAGCGCGCTTGCCAGGGCAAGTGGCCTGCCGGTCGCCGCGACCGCGACGTCGTCGCAGGCAAGCTCTCTCTCGAACTGGAACTGGCGATGGGCCGCCAGGCTCGTCGGCAGATAGAAAAAAGCGTCCCGAAGAACTGTCGCGAACCAGGTGACGAGAGTATCGCGGCGGGCGACGTGAGCCACTTCGTGCGCCAGCACCGACTCCAGCTCACGCACGTCGAGACTTCTGAGCATCCAGTCTGATAGGAGAACTGTTGGCCGGCGAAACCCGAAGGTCAACGCAAGGGGCCTATCGGCGCCGCAGATCATGACACGGGGCCGAGGCGCCGCGAGATGCCTGGCAAGATGTTCTGCCGTCCGCTGAACCTCCACGTCGGCGGGCCTCGCGCGCCGTCCCAGGACCATGGACATGATCACCAGGCGGACGACACCGAGTCCAAGCCCGCCCAGCGCTACAAAACCCATGCCAACCGGTAATATTGTCCCTGCCATGTAATCCCAGGAGAGTGTCCGGAGGAAACAGGTACGCCCCAGAAAATGATGCAGGCCGCCCAGGCTTACCCCGAGGCTCATGACGGGCGCCAACAGGACGGCCAGTTGCAGCTGGCGCCGACGCGGCCAGCCCTCAACCCGTGTGAGCACGAACAGCGCCAGCAATCCCACCAACACGGCCAGCAGCAGGCTTGAAAGGATCAGGAGCGCATGCATCACTCTCTCTCCTCGACCGCGCGCCGCCGCGCGATCTCATCGAGGAGCCGCCTGGCGCGCGCCACAGCCTTGGGATCGACACGACCTTTCAGACGTCCCACTGTATGCTCGCTGAGACCGACCACGAGATCCGCAAGGACGCGGCCCATGATGCGGAAGACGAATTCATCGTGGGTGAGAGTCGGAACGTAGGCATAGGCGGTCCCCTGCTTCCGCACGCGCAGGAGGTTCTTGCGCGCCAAACGCGCCATCGTCGTCATCACGGTCGTGTAGGCGATCTGCCGGCGGCGGGACAGAGCCTCGAAAACCCCACGGACGGTGGTCGCCAGACCCGATGGCCGGGCCCACATGATCTCCATGACCTCAGCCTCGAGGTCTCCAAGCACCTTACGGATGCCAGGGCGGCCGGGTCGAAAGAGGTTGATGTCGGGATCAGGCACGCGGCGCAACCGCTCGCCTTCCCTGCGTGCGCCGGAGTCGCCAGGCCTATCGGGGCTGTCGCGTCTCGCCGGCATGACCTTCTGTGTTGCGAGACTTGTGCGCAGGAGACCCCTCGGCTGTGCCCGGCCGTGCGGTCATCTGCCGCATGCCCAAGTACATCGCCGCAGGGCAGGCCAGGAGCGCCAGCACGGAGATCAGCGCACCCCAGGGCACGCCAAGGAGCAGGGCAGCAACGATGGCGACCCCTAGCCCGACGAGGCAGACGAGTGTGTGGGTTCTCGTCATCAAAGAATGCGCCCCCTCTCTGACGAAAGATCGTTCCTTACGATCTTGCACCCTGTATGCTACTATGGTCAATAGTAGATTTGAGGCCAGGCGGAGAACCGTCACAAGGCGAGGTGATCCACCATGCGGTCAGCTGGCATGCTTGTCCTCGGGATCGTCATCGGCATCCTCATTGTCTTTGGAGGGCTCCAGGTGGCGCAGGCGTTCGGTCAGGGCATGCGCGGTCCCATGGGGTCCATGATGGGCCAGATGATGGGCCCGCA
>JBQTJP010000164.1:0-7610 GCA_052386995.1 Armatimonadota bacterium | reverse complement strand
ACCGCGGCCACCAGCTCGGGGTTGGTGCCCCCGGCCATGCCGCCGAGAATCACAGGATGCCTAATCTTCAGCATGTCGCACACACGCGTGTGGAGCCGAGGCGCCGACCGCCCATCCGTTGTGGTGTTCATTTGCTACCTCCGAGGCATGCGCGTTGACGGCATTTTGGGCGTGTTGTTAGAATAAACTGCCGTATGACGTGGAGCGTCATGCGGGTCATGCCCCCCTCTCCAAAGGAGTGTTCATGAGCGAGTCTTCAATTACCCTGCCGGCGTTTGCGTCGACCGAGACCCTCCTGCTCTGGATCGTGCTCTTCTCCTCGATCGTCGCGCTCGCCTATGGCTGGTTCCTGCGCCAGCGCGTCATTCAAAACGACCCCGGGCCGCAAAGCATGGTCGCCGTCTCGACGGCGATCCAGGAAGGGGCGATGGCCTATCTGAGCCGGCAGATCCGGGTCATGCTGCCCTTCGTGGCGATCGTGACGATCGCGCTGTACTTGCTGTATCGTCCTATTTATGCGGAAAACCCGGCGCTCGCATGGGGAGTCGCCGTCGCCTTTCTCCTGGGCTGCATGGCGTCCTATGGCGCGGGCTTCGTGGGGATGACGTCCGCGGTCCAGGCCAATGTGCGCGTCGCCAATGCCGCCCGGCGAAGTTATCGCGAGGCGCTGGAGATCGCGTTCCAGGCCGGGACGATCTCCGGAATGTTCACGGTCGGGCTCGGCCTGCTCGGCGCCACCGTCATCTTCATGGTCTTCCGCGAGCACGCCACGCGCGTGCTCGTCGGGTTCGGCTTCGGCGGCTCGCTTGTCGCCGCGTTCATGCGGGTCGGCGGCGGCATCTACACGAAGGCCGCCGACGTGGGCGCCGACCTGGTAGGGAAGGTCGAGGTCGGGATTCCCGAAGACGACCCCCGCAACGCCGCCGTGATCGCGGACAACGTCGGCGACAACGTGGGAGACTGCGCGGGCATGGCCGCGGATGTCTTCGAGAGTTACGAGGTCACCCTGGTAGCGGCGATCATCCTGGGGGCCGCCACGCTCCTCGACCCGAGCTTCGTCCGGCTGTACGGCGCCGCGGCCAGCGCCTTCGCGCTCAAACTCATCATCTATCCTCTACTGGTGCGCGCGGTCGGTGTTGTGGCGTCAATCGTCGGCGCGTGGACCGTGCGGGGTAAGGATGAGGCGATCGGCGATCCGATGCGGCCGATCAACGTGGGATTCTACGTCTCGGCCGCGGTATCGGTCGTCGGTTTTGGACTCATCAATCACTTTTACCTGATTGATCCGGCGACCGGAAGTCCCGACTATCGATTCTTCCTGGCCACGCTGACCGGCATTGCGCTGGCGCTTGTCATCGGCCGATTGACCGAGGTCTACACGCACGTGGACCGTGGGCCGGTGACCGAGATCGCCTATGCCAGCAAGACCGGTCCCGCGACGCTGCTGCTCGCCGGCCTCGGACACGGGCTGGAGTCGTCCGTCTGGGCGATCGTGGCCATCGCGCTGACCATTCTCGCGTCTATGACGATCTTCGCCGGCAGCGTGGCGCTGGCGGCGTACGGCATCGCGCTCGCCGGCCTGGGCCTCCTGACGACGACCGGCTACATCCTGGCGATGGATACGTACGGGCCGATCGTGGACAATGCCAACGGGATCTTCGAGATGTCGGGCGAGTCGCGCGGCGAGGAGACACTCGCGGGACGCATCGTCGCGCGCCTGGATCAGGTCGGCAACACCACGAAGGCGCTGACCAAGGGATTTGCCATCGCCACCGCGGTCGTTGCGGCCATCGCCTTGTTCCGGTCGTTCATCGGCGAGGCGCGCCTCTTCGTGCCGGTCGAGGAGCTCATTCGAGGAGGCGCCGAGGCCGGAGCGCAGCTGCTCGACCGCGTCGGCATCCAGGTCAACCTTCCTCAGGTGTTCATCGGGATGCTGCTCGGCGGCGCGGTGCCGTTCCTCGTGTCAGCGTATCTGATCCGCGCGGTGGGACGCTCGGCCTTTGCCGTGGTGAACGAGGTGCGGCGCCAGTTTCGCGAGATCCCGGGCATCATGGAAGGACGCAATAAGCCGGACTACTCGCGGTGCGTCGACATCGTCACCAGGGCGGCCCAGCAGGAGCTACTGAGCCCGGCGCTGATCAGCATCGGGGCGCCGCTGTTCGTGGGATTCGCGCTGGGTGCTTCGGCGCTGGGGGGCTATCTTGCCGGCGCGATCCTCACCGCACAGTTGCTTGCCGTCTTCATGGCCAATACCGGCGGCGCCTGGGACAACGCCAAGAAGAAGATCGAGGACGGCTATCTGGGCGGCAAAGGGACCGAGTTCCACAAGGCCGGGGTTATCGGCGACACGGTGGGCGATCCCTTGAAAGACACGGCCGGCCCCGCGCTCAACCCACTGATCAAGGTGATGAACTTGGTTGCCATCCTCATCGCCCCGATCGTGATCGTGCCCATGAGCGCGCAGGCGCGGGCGATAGTTGTCATCGGATCGCTGGGTCTCATCGCGGTCGCGGTCTTCCTGAGTAGGCGCACGGCCATTCGCGAGGAGGAGTCTGCCGTAGCCTGACTAATCGCGCGGGATCGCCGGTGCGTCAAGGCACTCCTGCACATAACCCAGCGGCAGGCGGCGTTAGCGCAGCCGCGGGTCGAGCACCTCCCGCAGCCCATCCCCCACCAGGTTTAGCGTCGGACCTCTTGATACTCTCGGACGTCGAGGAGATCTCGCAGGCCATCGCCAACGAAGTTGATACTCAGCACGATCAACATGATTGCCACGCCCGGGAAGATACCGAGCCACCAGGCGCTGGTGAAGAAGTCACGGGCGTCGTTGAGGATCAACCCCCACGTCGGGGTCGTCGGGTTGACGCCAAGGCCCAGGAACGAGAGTCCAGCCTCGGCCAGGATCGCCACGGAGACACTGACCGTCGCCTGGACGATGATTGGGGAGACGGCATTGGGCAGGATATGTCGCACCATGATGCGGCCGTCAGACGCGCCCTGGGCCCTGGCCGCGGTCACGTAATCTTCCCCACGGATCGCCAGCACCGACCCTCGCGTGATCCTGGCGAAGTCGTCGAGGAACGCCAGGGTGATCGCGACGATCACGTTCTCCAGTCCGGTCCCGAAGATCGCGACCAGACCGACCGCAATGATGAAGTTTGGAAACGCCCATTGCAGGTCGATATACCGCATCACCAGCATGTCCACCCACCCACCGTAGTAGCCGGAACTCAACCCCAGCAGTACGCCGAACAACGTCGCCAGGGCGACGGTGACGACGCCGACCACGAGCGAGACCCGAGAGCCGAAAATGATGCGACTGGCCAGATCGCGTCCAAGGTCGTCGGTACCCAGCCAGTGCTGCCGGGAGGGGGCCAGGAGGATCTCCTGCGACTGCGCGCCGGGGTCGTACGGGGCGATGAGCGGCGCAAGGATCGCGGACAGCACCGCAACGCACAACACGACCAGCCCCAGGCTGGCTCGCTTGTCTCGCCAGAGACGGACGAGGACGAGGCGAGCGCTCCGCCGCGGGACCGGCCGAATGACGTCGGCGATGCTTGCGGTCGCAGCCATCGAACTCTAGTCCACGTACCGGATCTTTGGATTGATCAGGGCGTACAGGACGTCGACGACGAGGTTCATGAGAACGAAGATCGCGGCGATGACGAGGATTGTTCCCTGTACCACCGGGAAGTCGCGGTTGAGGATTGCCTCGATCAACAGGCGCCCGATGCCGCGGATGGCAAAGACGTTCTCCGCGATCACCGCGCCCGCCAGCAGGAGCGCAAAGGCGATCCCCATCACGGTGATGATGGGGATCAATGCATTTCGCAGAGCGTGCTGGATGATGATCGGCCGCTCCCCCAGCCCCTTCGCCCGTGCGGTCCGCATGTAGTCCTCACGCATTACCTCCAGAAGCGCGGAACGGGTCATTCGCGACACGATCGCAGAAAACGATGTCCCGGTGGTGATTGCCGGCAGAATGAGGTGAGAGAGCCACAGCCACAACCCTTTGCTGATCGGTTCATACCCGAACGCGGGAAGCACCCGCAGGTACACCGCGAAGATGATGATCAGCACGATCCCCACCCAGAAGTCGGGCATGGCCAGGCCGAGGAAAGCGAAGACGGTGAACGAGTGATCGGCCACAGAGTACCGTCTGACGGCTGAGATAATGCCCGCCGGAAGGGCGATCGCGACCGCAACGAAGAACGAGAGGAGCGCCAGCGAGAGCGTGCGCGGGAGCGCCTCGGCCAGTTGCGCCCGGACGGGTTGCTTGTTCCAGAGCGAGAAACCGAGGTCCGCGCGCACCAGCGCGGCCATCCAGAGCGCGTACTGGACCGCGAGCGGACGGTCCAGGCCCAGATTCCGCTTGATCTGGGCAACCATCTGGGGATCGCTCTCGAACCCCGCGTAGGCCTGGATGGGATCACCGGGGATCGCGCGCATCATGAAAAACACCAGGGTGGCCACCGCCCACATCACCAGGACGGCGTAGATGATGCGCCGCAGGATGTACTGTTTCATGTGCTGAGGAGGGGCGGGATCCCCCGCCCCTCCCTGAAGGCTACCTCACCGTGACGGTATCCAGATCGCGCAATCCGGGGATATGCACGAACCCGCGGACATTCCTCCGAAATGCGACGCTCTCGACGTTGTGGAAGAGGAAGGCGGCGGGCGCATCCCTGGCGATCAGGTCCACCGCGGCCTGCACCCATCGGACCCGCTTGCTCACATCGGGCGTCTCCTTGATGGCCGCGTTGAGGGCGTCCACCTGGGAGTTGCTGTAGCCGAAGTTGTTGAATCGGGATCGTGATGCAAACCAGTCGTCGATGGAATCGTCGGGATCGGGATCGCCACCGCTGCCGATCTGGCACCACTCCCACTGACCCGTGAAGTTGAAGCGCTGCACCTGCACCGGGAAGTCCACGACCTCCAGCTCGACGTTGACCCTGATGTGGCGCCTTAGGATATCGGCGATGACCTCAGCCCGCCGCCGCACACCGGGCGTCACCAGCATCTTGATCGAGAAGCCGTCGGCGAAGCCCGCTTCCCGCATCAGCCGCCTGGCGTCCTCCGGATCGAACCGCTGCGGGCTGGCCGCGCCGAGGTCCCGGAAGTACTGTTTCTGGGCCCGCGGAATCGGTCCGTATGCCGGCACACCCTGTCCGAACAGCGCCTTCTGGATCAACTCCTGCCGGTCGAGCGCCTTCGCTACCGCCAGCCGAACGCGCGGATCGTCGGTCGGCAGCCGATCTTTGCCGATCTTCTCCCGCTTGTCCCTCCGAAGATTGAAGAAGATCGACTGGAATCCTGGATCGTCAGCGTCAGAGAACGCGATGTCCCGGTTGCCCTTGAGCCGCGCAAAGAGCGCCTCGGGCACGTTGTTGATGAACTCCACCTGTCCGGACTCAAGGGCCGAGGCAAGCGTCGCGGGCTCCTCGATGTTGAAGATCGTGACCCGGTCGAGCATAGGGCGGCCGCTGATATAGTAGTCCGGAAACTTCTCGAGGACGACCCGCTCCCCAAGGCGATGCTCGGTCATGCGGAAGGGGCCTGTGCCTATGGGACGGCGCGTGTACTCCCGTCCCATCTCCTGCAGCGCCCTCCTGTTGACGATCGTGAGCACGCGTCCGCTCGTCCGCTCGGTGATCTTCAAAAGGAACGATGCCCTCGGCTCACTCAGGTGAAACCGGATGGTGAAGTCATCGAGCTTTTCGGCGCGCTCGACCGGGGCGATGACCGAGCGGGCCAGGTGGCCGGTCGCGGGGTCACGCGTGCGGTTGAAGGTGAAAATGACGTCATCGGCATTGAATCTGTCGCCGTTGTGCCACCGCACGTTGCGCCGCAGACGGAAGGTCCAGGTCAGCCCGTCGGGTGAGACCTCCCACGATTCGGCCAGATCTGGGCGCGCAATCAGACCGGCATCGATGTGTGTCAACCCGCCGAGGACGTTGCTGTAAACTGAGAACTGGACCACCTGGTTGACGAACGCGGGATCAAAATTGGTGAACTCGCGGACATCCCAGCCGGCCTTGAGTTCTCCACCGGGGCTGCCCTGGGCCAAGACTGGCTGTGGACGGAGCAGGGTTGCTAGGTACCCAGTGGCACCGGTCGCAATCATGAGCCGGATCATCTCACGTCTGGATATCCGGTAGCTGCTGAGGTCTTCCCAGTTCAACCCGAGGCGAGGGTCTTGGGGGTCGTAATCGGCGGCCCACGCGAGGTCGTCGATGAGGCTTCTGGCATCCGACACGATCATCCCTCCCTTGCGTGCCGTGTTGATCTTCCCTATGGGATGGCGGGCTATAATCTCCTGCCCTTCGGGAAGCCACGCACTTCTCCTCCCGACACGTCTCCTTCAGGCTAGGCGGGCTCACACTCCGCCCTGTCAGCGCAGCCGCGGATCGAGCACCTCACGAAGCCCATCCCCCACCAGGTTTAGCGAAAGCACCGTCACGAAGATTGCCAGCCCCGGCCACAGCGCCATCCACGGCGCCTTGGTCAGGTATGCCTGCGCGATGTTGAGCATCGATCCCCACGACGGCGTCGGCGGTTGTGTGCCCAGGCCGAGGAACGACAGCGCCGCCTCGGCGGTGATCGCGGCCGCCATCGCCAGCGAGGACTGAACGAGCACGGGCGAAAGGCTGTTGGGCAGGATGTGCCGCCAGATGATGCGCCGGTCGGACGCGCCCAGCGCCCGCGCGGCTTCGACATAGGTCCGCTCACGCTCGCTCAACACCTGCGCCCGCGACAGGCGGATGAAACCGGGCGTAAAGACAATCCCGATGGCGATCATCGCCTTCGTCAACCCGGTGCCCAGCACCGCCGCGATCGCCAGCGCCAGCACGAGGAACGGGAACGAGAGCAGCGCGTCGGTGAGACGCATCAGGACGTTGTCGAGCTGCCCGCGGAAGTACCCCGACATCAGGCCCAGCGGCAGCCCCACGGCGATGGCGATCCCGACCGAAATGATGCCGGCCGCCAGCGACGTCCTGGCGCCGTAGATGATCCGGCTGAGAAGGTCGCGTCCCAGGTCGTCGGTGCCGAAGAGATGATCGCGCGAGGGGGCCGCCAGGAGGTTCGCAAAGTCGGGCTTGGTGGGATCGGCCGGGGCCACCGCCGGCGCAAACGCGGCGGCCAGGATGACCAGCCCGACCACCCACAGGCCGACCAGCGCCAGCCGGTTCCGCGCATAGCGGTGGAGGAAGTAGCGGAAGCCGACCGTCGGAAGCGTGGCCGCGCCGCGCCGGCCGACGCCGGGGAGGAGGACGCCGTCGCGAGCCACTACGCTTTCCCTTCGACGAGCCGGATGCGCGGGTCGAGCACCGAATAGAGCACGTCCACGGTGAAGTTGACGAAGACGATCGCGGTCGCGCTGAAGAGCACGACCCCCTGCACCATCGGGTAGTCTCGAGACAGGATCGACTCGATCGCCAGGCGCCCGATGCCCGGGACGGCGAAGATCGTCTCGGTGATGACCGCGCCGCCCAGCAGACCTCCCAGCTGCAGGCCCATGATGGTCGCGACGGGGATCATCGCGTTCTTGAGCGCGTGCTTGACGATGACCATCTGCTCTGAGAGGCCTTTGGCTTTGGCCGTGCGGATGA
>JBQTJP010000163.1:0-7202 GCA_052386995.1 Armatimonadota bacterium | reverse complement strand
GCCCGCGCCTCCTCGGTTTTCGGGCCGCAGTCCACCAGTGTGACCGGCGGGCCGGGCAGCAGGTACGCGTTGACCGGACCCACCGGATACGGCGTGGGAAGCAGAAGTGGCAGGATGTGCATCGGATCCGCCGATGGACTTCGCCTCAGTTGTGAGGAGCTCCTCGGAACAGTTGCCACGCACATGCCGCGTCGCCCCGGAGGAGTTCCTCCAATGTCCGAGAATGCACAACCCACGTTCCCCGCTAAAGGAGGGTTTCACGATGGCATTGCGCAGGTTCCGCGGCCTGGCCGGGGTCGCAATGGTGGTCGTTCTGGTGCTCGCCGCATTTGGAATTCAGGGATCCGCCCAGGCACCGGCGCCGACTCGCGGCGGCACAATCGTCGTAGCCATCGGCGCCGACCCGCCGCATCTCAATCCGCAGTTCACGACCCTGCCCTATGTCTGGATGATCGGTATGGCCGTGCATGGGTCCCTGGTCCGGCTCGACCCGGACCTGCAGCCGCATCCCAACCTGGCCGAGTCCTGGACGATCTCTCCAGACTACAAGACCTACACGTTCAAATTAGTCCGTGGCGTGACGTGGCATGACGGCAAGCCATTTACCAGCGCCGACGTGAAATTCACGTTCGAAGAAGTCGCGAGCAAACTGAACGCCAGCGGGCCCGCCCTGCTGGGTTCGTTGGAGCGCGTGGACACGCCCGATCCGTTGACGGCCGTGTTTCGCTTCAGCCGGCCCCATCCGACGCTGCTGCTGTACCTCGACGCGGCGCAGACCGGCGGCTTGCTGCCCAGGCATCTCTATGAAGGAACAGACATGCGGCGCAACCCCGTCAACATCGCTCCCATCGGCGTGGGGCCGTTCAAGTTCGTAGAGTGGAACCGCGGGGACCGCATCGTCCTCGAGCGCAACCCCAGGTACTTCAGGAAGGATCGGCCGTATCTCGACCGCGTTGTCTTCCGGGTGGCGCGGGATCCCGCCGCCCGGGTGGTCGCGCTGCAGAACAAAGAGGTCGACATGATCCTGGGCTTTGATCTGGCGCTGCGCGACAGCATCCCGGTCCGGCAGAGCCGCGAGCTGAAGGCCGTGTTCAACGTGGACCGCGCCATCTCCGGGCAGTGGTGGTTTGGGTTGAATGCTTCGAAGCCTCCGTTCAACGACCTGAAGGTCCGCCAGGCCATCGCCCACGCGGTCAACCGGAGCTTCATCCACCAGCGGGTGTTCTTCGGCCTGGGGAAAATCGCCACCGGGCCGATCTCGCAGTACCTGGGGCCGCAGTACAACAAGGATGTCTCCAAATACCCCTACGATGTCCAGAAGGCGAATCAGCTGCTCGACGAGGCGGGCCTGCGCCGGGGCGCCGGAGGAATCCGGCTGCGCACGAAGTTCACGTACGACGGCACGTCGGCCGAGTTCTCGCGGATCGCCGACATCCTCAAGGAGATGCTGGCCGAGGTCGGCATCGACCTGACGCTGGAGTCGTTTGACTTCAACACGTGGTTCGACAAGGTCTACGTCAAGAAGGACTACGAGATCTCACGGGGGAGGCATATCACCGGGCCGGACGCAATCGGGGCGATGAACATCGAGTTCCACTCGAAGAACACCGGGCCGGGGCAGCGCAACTACTACCTCTACAACAACCCCGAGGTCGACCGGCTGCTGGAGCAGGGCATGACCGAGGCTGATCCGAAGAAGCGGCTGCAGATCGCGCATCAGCTGCAGGTGCTCATCATGCGCGACCTGCCGGTCATCTTCCTGATAGACTCGCCGCAGCCCAACGCCTACCGCAACGTGTTCCAGGGGCTCGACAACAATCCGTACGGCGCGCAGCGGCTGGAGGACGTCTGGATCGTTTCGCGGTGACGCTATAGCCTAAGTCTTCATGGCCGCCTACTTCGGCAGGCGGCTGGCACAGGCTGTGCCGGTCGTGCTGGCCGTGATCGTTTTGAATTTCCTCATCGTCCATCTGGCGCCGGGAGACCCCGTCAACATCCTGGTGGGCGAATACGGGTCGACGGTCGAGTTCCGGGAGCGGGTCAGGCGCGAGTACGGCCTGGATCAGCCGGTGCTCACGCAGCTGGCGGTGTATCTCCGGCGGGTCTTTCGGGGTGATCTGGGCTACTCACTGTATTTCAATCAGCCCGTCATCGGGCTGATTCTGCAGCGGCTGCCGGCGACCGTCCTGCTCATGGCCACGCAGCTGGTGTTTGCGCTCATCGCGGGAGTCTCGCTCGGCGTCGCGGCGGCCCGGCGGCCGTACTCCGCGCTCGACAATGCCTCGACCGCGGTCGCACTGGTCGGCTACTCGATGCCGGTCTTCTGGTCGGGTCTGCTGTTGATTCTTCTGTTCAGCACGACGCTGGGGGTGCTGCCGTCGGGCGGCATGCGGTCATCCCGCGAGGAGATCGCCGGCCTGGCCGCGGTTTGGGACGTCGCAAAACACCTGCTTCTGCCGGCGTTCACGCTGGGGCTGGTGAACCTGGCGCTCTACGTCCGCCTGACCCGGGCCAGCATGCTGGAGGTGCTGTCCCAGGATTACGTGCGGACCGCGCGCGCAAAAGGCCTCGCCGAACCTCGGGTGGCGCGCCGCCACGCGCTGCGGAACGCGCTGCTGCCGGTGGTGACCATCACCGGCATCGATCTCGGCCGGATGATCGGCGGCGCCGTGCTCACCGAAACGGTCTTCGCCTGGCCGGGCGTGGGCACGCTGACCTTCACGGCGCTGCAGACGCGTGATTACCCCGTGATCGTCGGCACGTTCATGTTCGTGTCGGTCGGCGTGATTCTGGCGAATCTGCTGGTGGACGTCATGTACTGTGTGCTCGACCCGCGTATCCAGTATGCGTGAGCCGGCCGATGCGTGAGGTAGTCGGCCCGGCCGCGGCCACCCCGGCCTCCGCGTCGGTTCGGTCGCCCGTCAGGCCCCCCGCGACGTTCTTGAAGCGCTTCGTCCGCAACCGGGCGGCCGTGGCGGGAGCCGCGATGCTCGGCATCCTCATTGCTGCCGCGGCGCTGGCCGGGGTGGTGGGTGTCGGGTCGCCCCGCGCGATGAGCGAGAGCCCGCTGGCGCCGCCCAGCCGCAGCCACCTATTTGGCACCGACGACCTGGGGCGCGACATCTGGACCGGCGTGCTTCACGGCGCAAGGGTCTCGCTGATGGTCGGCGTGCTCGCCGCGACGACCTCAGGAGTGATCGGCGTGCTCGTGGGATCGGCCGCCGGCTACTACGGCGGACGGCCCGGTGACGTGCTGATGCGCATGACCGAGTTCTTCCTGGTCATTCCGACCTTTCTGCTGGCGCTGGTCCTCGTGGCGGTGACGCGGCCGAGCATCTGGAACATCATCCTCACAATCGGGGTGCTGGCGTGGCCCAGCACGGCCCGGCTCGTGCGCGCGGAGTTCCTGGCCCTCAAGCAGCGGGAGTTCGTCATGGCCGCGCGGGCGATCGGCGCGAGCTCCTCCCGTATCTTGTTCAGACACATCCTGCCTAACGCCACGCCGCCGATCATCGTTAATACCTCGCTGGGCGTGGCCGCCGCGATCCTGGTCGAAGCCGGCCTCTCGTTTCTGGGGCTAGGGGATCCCAACCTGTTCTCCTGGGGGCTCATCCTCCGCAACTCGCGCGACTTTCTGCGGATGGCGTGGTGGATGCCGACCTTCCCGGGACTGGCAATCTTCGTGACCGTGCTGAGCCTCAATCTGGTGGGCGACGGACTGAATGACGCCTTGAATCCCCGGCTGCGGCAGCGGACCGCGTAGGATGCCGATGAAGCTGGAGATGCGGCACGGCGCGGTGGTGGAGCCCGAGTGAGTCTTCTCCTGCGGGGCGTCGCGATTCTGCCAGGCGAAGGCGCGTTCATCCCTGAGGGCTACATTCTCATCGATGGCGAGCGGATCGCCGCCCTCGGGCCGGGGAACGGGCTTGCGACCGGCGGCGTGCCATCCGTCCAGGTCCGCGATGCCCGGGGGCTGGTGGCCATCCCTGGGCTCATCAATGCGCACACGCATCTGTCGCTGACGCGCTACCGCGGCGTCGCCGACGACGTGCGTCTCTTCGACTTCCTCGTGGAGACCCGGAAGCGTTGGGGGCGGGCCACGCCCGAGGAAGTGTTCGCGTCGGCGCTCGAGGGCTGCCGGGCCGCGGTGCGGTCCGCGACGACGTGTCTGGTCGACAGCCACGCCACCTCGCCTCGGCCGGCGGCCGAGGCGGCGAAGCGCGTTGGGGTCCGGCTGATCGGCGCCGCGGCGGCCCGTTCGCTCTGGTTGGGAGAGCCCGCCGAAGATACGTTCGAGCACTGCCTGCGTGAGACCGAGGCGACGGCATCGGACTTCGCGGGAGCCGATCGCCTCTACATCCCGTGCCTGGCCGCGCATTCACCGTACAACTGCTCCGCCGATCAACTGAGGCGCATCAAGACCGCCTGTCAAGAGCGCGGCTGGCTCTTTGCCATCCACCTGGGCGAAAGCGCCGAAGAGGTCGAGTTGATCCGCCGGTGGCACGGGACGACGCCGGCCGCGTATCTGGACAGCCTCGGCGTGCTCGACGGCCGGTCGCTGGTGGCGCACTGCGTGCATCTGACCGACGACGACATCCGGCTCCTGGCCGGCCGCGGGAGCCACATCATGCACTGCCCGAAGAGCAACGCCAAACTGGGTAACGGCGCCGCGCCGATCCCTGCCTGTCTGCGGAGTGGGGTTTCGGTTGCGCTGGGCACCGACAGCATGGTCAGCAACAACACGCTCGATATGGTGGAAGAGATGCGGTTCTGCGTCTTGATCCATCGCAGCGCTCACCGCGATGCGGCGGTCGTCAGCGCGAGGGAGGTGTTCGCCATGGCGACGACCGCCGGTGCCCGGGCACTGGGGCTGGACGGTGAGATCGGCTCGCTGCGGCCCGGTAAGCGAGCGGATCTGGCCCTGCTCGCGCTGGATCCACCCGCGGGACTGAACGAACAGAGTGTGCTCTCGGAGCTGGTCTTTCACGCCACCGCCGAGGCGGTCCGGACGGTCTTCGTGAATGGTCGGGTGGTGTTTGAGCAGTGGACCTCGCGATAATCTCCTCGTATCTGAGCGATGCGCGCTTCCCGAGGGCCGGGGAGCGACTCGTTGCGACGCCGTTTGGGGAGGCCAGGGTCCTGGTGATCACTGCTACGGGTCGCGACGTGGCCTACATCCCCCGTTACAACGACGACCTGACCCTGGCCAGTCACCGCATCAACTACCGGGCCAACCTGTGGGCGCTGCGCAAGCTCGGAGTGCGCCAGATCATTTCGCAGAACGCCATCGGGTCGACTCGCGAGTCGCTGCCGCCGGGCGCGATCGCGGTGCCGCACGATTTCATCGACCTGACCCGGCAGCGACCGGCCTCGATGTTCGACGATGACCACGTCTGGGTGCGCATAGACATGACGGAGCCGTTCTGCCCGGTGCTGCGCGCGGTTCTGCTGGAGGCCGGTCGCGAAGCGGCGGTGCCGCTTGCCGACCGCGCGGTGTTTGTCTGCGTCGAGGGCCCGCGCTTCGAGACGCCGGCCGAGATCCGCATGCTGGTACATCTGGGCGCCGACCTGGTCGGCACACCGTTGGTGCCCGAAGTAATCTTCGCGCGCGAATTGCAGATGTGCTTCGCGTCGATCTCGGCGGTCATCAACTACGCGGCCGGGTTGAGCCCGGCGGTCGTCCACACCGGTACCGGGAGCATGGTGGACTTCTACTATGGAAGCGAGGGTGTGCATGACCGTGTCGAGCAGGTGCTCCTGACGGCGCTGCGCCGGCTGCCGCATGCGACGACCTGCCCGTGCCCGCGCGCCCTTGAGGGTGCGGTCAAGGGCCCGTTGCCGGCCTGGTACAAGGAGTTGCCATGAATGCGCCTTGCATGGGCGGTCGGGTTGGCATCGGCGTTATCGGCATCGGTGACATCGGTCTCCGCCATGCCGCACTGCTAGCCGACAACCCACGGGCGCGACTCGTGGCCGCGGCCGACGCCGTGCAGGAACGTCTCGGCGCGGTTGCCTCGCAGTTCGCTGAGGTGACTACTGACTGGCGCGCCGTGGTCTTGCGCCAAGATGTCGACGCCGTCTTCATCACCACACCGCCGCACCTGCACCGGGAGATGACGCTCGCCGCCCTGGACGCGGGCAAGCACCTCTTCCTGGAGAAGCCGATGAGCGCCACGATGGCCGACGCCAATGCGATCGTGGAGCGGGCCAAGGCGTCTGACCGCGTCGTGCTGGTCGGATTTCAGGAGCGTCACAACATCGCATTCTTAGAGATGCGCCGCGCCATCCGGGAAGGGGCGCTCGGCGATGTGCTCTTCATCCGGGGCACGGGCCGGATTCCCCGCAAGCGGTTGGAGAAAGGCTGGCTGTTCAACACGGCGCAGGGCGGCGGCGCCGTGCTGGAGTCAAGCATTCACAATTGGGATCTTGCCCGGTGGCTGACCGGGCAGGAGTTCGTCCGCGTCTACGGCGAGGGCCACATCATGGAAAAGCACGGCGGCCGCTACGAGGACACGTTTGCCGCAATCGGACGGCTCTCCGGCGGCGCGCTGGCCGAGGTCGAAGCCTGCTTCAGTCTCCCGGATGGAACCGCGTTCGACTCGCGCATTGAAGTCGTCGGCACCCGCGGGATGGCGTACTACGATGTCGGCCGGCAGCCCCTGCTCGTCAGCAGCGAGACCGGGTTCACCTTCGGCGATCGCCGTGTCACCGGCACGGCGGTGCCCGACCTGCTGCATATGGGGCCGGAGGTCGGTGCCTACCGCCGGGAGCACGAGCACTTTCTCGACTGCATCGAGCACAGGGTGCCTCCTGAAGCCACGGCAGAGGATAGCCGGCGGTCGCTGGAGGTCGCGCTGGCCGTGGTGGAGTCAATCCGCACCGGCCGACCCGTGAGCCTCGACGGATCGCGCTGATGGCCGCGGCAGCGTCGACGCCCGAGGCCGCGCCTGCCCCCCCGCACGCGCGCCGCCTGCACATCCGCGGAGGGATGGTGCTGACGCTCGATGCCCACAGCGCGATCTACGATCCCGGTGAGGTCGTCGTGGAAGACGGCCGCATCGTGGCAGTGGGGCCGCGCACCGATCTGCCCCCGGTTCCAGATGAGGAGATCCTCGACGCGACGCGCAGCCTCATCCTGCCCGGCCTTGTGAACGCCCACTGCCATTCGTCAGACGCGCTGGTCCGCGGCACCGCACCGGCGC
>JBQTJP010000162.1:0-3884 GCA_052386995.1 Armatimonadota bacterium | reverse complement strand
GAATGGCGCCGCCGAACCCGTCGGGGCGCGCGAGGTCGAGTACTGGATCCACCACACCATCCGGCGCGTCACCGACGACATGGAAGGGTTCCGGTTCAACACGGCGCTCGCGGCGCTGATGGAGTTTGCGAACGTGCTGCAGCGCGCGCGGGGCGTGCCGGATGCGCAGGCGCTGTGGGACCAGGCCCTGCAGACGATGGTCTTGCTGCTGGCGCCGCTGTGCCCCCACATTGCCGAGGAACTGTGGGTCGAGCACCTGAAGCAGCCGTACAGCGTGCACACGCAGCCCTGGCCGTCGTACGATCGCTCCAAGGCGACCGCCGAGCAGGTCACGCTGGTTCTGCAGGTGAACGGGCGCGTGCGGGAACGCCTCCAGGTGCCCGCGGGGATCTCCGATGCCGAGGCCCGCGAAGCAGCACTGAGCAACCCGCGGGTCCGCGAGTTCATCGACGGCAAACGCGTCGCCAACGTCATTGTGGTGCCCGGGCGACTCGTCAACGTCGTGACACGCTGAGACCGTCCCGGCGGACCCCGGCAATCTTCGAAGACCTCACGCGTCCGGGCGAACCGCTACTTGCGTGTTCTGTAGGACGCGGTAGGCGCGCTTTTCCTGCCGGCTGAGCCACACCTGGAAGATCAGGGCGTCGAGCGGGAACCAGACCGCCACCCAGCCCGCGACATTGAGGCCGTTCCCCAGCACCTGCAACCAGTACGATCGCGCCTCCATGAGCGGGAGCGACCCCTGAATCAATATCAGCAGCCCGACGACCGCGACCGGCAGGGCCCGGGTCCCCTGATACCACACTTTGTTCACCTCATGCCTGGCGGCCGTGATTCGCGCGTTCGCGTATCGCTCAATCGCCTGCTGTGTCTCCCGGTGGAGTCCGGGCGTGATGCGGTCTTCGGGGAGGAGGACCGTCAGGTTGATCCGCCCGGCTGACGGGTGAGCGTAGAGTTCGCCCAAAATGTGCTCCACGCCGGCCTTCAGGCTGTGCTCATGGTAGCCGTCCGAGAAGGGTGTGAGGGCCGGTGGGGTAAACAGGTCGTGGATGTCCTGGAGCCGTAGGGTGAGTTCGAGCTCTTTCACCGGTTAGCCAGCCTCCTTCGCACCGAATGAGTTGTCGTTAGGATAGCACCGCACGCGGCTCCTCCGCCTGCCGATGATCCAAAGAGATGGACATGTCCCGCTCCGAGCACGTAGCGCTGCTTGGGCTTGGGTGCGCCCTGGCCGTGGCGGCCTTTGTCATCGGTCGGGCCCACCGCGCGCCCGAGGCCGTGGTGGTGAGCACACCGGACCCATACGCGAGTGCGGCGGCGGCACGGATACGGGTCCACGTCGTGGGCGAGGTCACCTGGCCGGGCCTGTATCTGTTGAATGCGGGAGCGCGCGTGCAGGATGCCATCATGGCGGCCCACGGTCCTACTGCCATTGCCGACCTCAACAAGGTCAATCTGGCCGCGCCGCTTCGCGATGGCGATCGCGTCGTCATCCCCAGGATTGTTCAACCGCCGTATCCGCACCCGGCGCGGACTGACGCCGAACGGACACCGTCAAATCACCACCCACCCGATCCGCCCGCGGGAGGGGACGCCGCGCCGACGGTGAACGTGAACACCGCGACCGCGGCGGATCTCGAGCGCCTGCCGGGGATCGGACCGGTGCTTGCCCGCCGCATCGTCGAGCATCGCGAGGCCAAGGGACTTTTTCGGCGGCTGGACGATCTCCTTGAAGTGAAGGGGATTGGTCCGAAGATGCTCCGCCGCATCCAGCCGTGGCTCCGGCTTGACGACGGAACCGAACCGGCCCGGCCTCCGTAGGGACAAGATGGAGATCCGGGCCCAGGAGCGGCGTGGCAAGAGCGCAGCAACGTGGACCCGCGTACACTCCCGATGAGGTCGCGCGCTACGAGGCGCTGGTGGCCCAGTACGGCCGCCACGTCTATGCCGTTGCGTACCGGATGGCCGGGAACGAGGCCGACGCGAAAGACCTTGCGCAGGAGGCGTTCGTCCGTGTGTGGCGTGCGCTGCGGCGCATCGAACCGGGCGCAACGTTGGAGGGCTGGCTCTATCGGATCGTCTCGAACCTCTATATCGACCTGGTGCGCCGGCGGCCCAAGGCCCGCGTGCAGTCGCTTGACGAGCCGATCGCCACGGGCGAGGGCGAGATGGCGCGCGAGCGTCCCGATACGGGGGTGGATGTGGAGCGCACCGTGGTCGAGGCCACCGTGGATCGGCGCATTCAGCAGGCGCTGCTCGCGCTTCCCGCGGACCTCAGAATGGTTGTGGTCCTGGCCGACGTTGAGGGATATGCGTACGAGGAGATTGCGACAATGCTCGGAGTGCCGCTTGGAACGATCAAATCCCGCCTCCACAGGGCGCGGCGCGCGCTGCGCGACCGCCTGGCGCCGATTCGTGGAGAGCTGACCGGCCGATGAGCACTCACAGGGTCCAGCAGCAGCTCAGCGCCTACATCGACGGCGAACTGGCGCCCGACGAGATGGCCGAGGTACGCCGGCATCTGACCGACTGCCAGGAGTGTCAGGAAGAACTCGACGAGCTGCGCCTCGTGAAGACCACACTCGCGCGTTTGCAGCAGCCCGAGCTGCCAGCGGACTTCGCGGCGGGTGTGTGGGCGCGCATCGAGCAGCGGCCCACTGAGCACGCGGGACGCCGGTGGGCGGGCCCGTGGGCCTGGTTGCAGCGCCCGGCGCTTGCGGCGGCGGCCGTGGCCCTGGCGCTCGTGCTCGCGGCCGTGCCGCTGGTCAGGGGACATCTGGGCCGCCTGAGGGCTTCGGAGGTGAGCCCCGATCTCTTCATCCGCACGTACATGTCCACCGCCGCCGAAGACCCGCTGATCGATCGGGCCTTCCTCACGCTGGTCACCACGGACGCGAATTTGCGTTTGGTTGGCGACGATCCGCGGGGAAACCGGCGATGAAGATGCGCACGGTCATGCGCGGGGCCGCTAAGGCGACCAGCGCCATCGCCGTCACGGTTCTGGTACTGGTGCTGCTCTCCGCGGTGCCGGTCTGGCAGGAGGCGGCGGCGCAGAGTGATGCGAGACGCCTGCTGGGCGGCGTCACCGTCGAGCAGATCCTTCGTCACGCGCTGCTGTCCGCCCAGACCGTCGACTACGAGGGAACGAAGGTCCTGTCGGTACTCCGGGGCCCGCTGATGGAGACGGTGACGATCAGCGAGGCCCACAAGCGTCCGAATCGCATGCGCCTGGAGTTTCTTTCCCCCGAGGGTCTCGCGGGGCGCATCGTCGTTGACGACGGGGTCCAGACATGGCATTACGAGCCTCGGTTGCACACGGTCATCCAGGGACCATCGCTGGGCGTCCCCGTCGACGCGCCGCCGGATCGCTCGGACCGATGGCTGGCGCGGCACACCGTCAGGCTGCTTGGCGTGGAGGAGGTCATCGGGCGGCAGACCGCGGTGCTCAGCGCCCAGCCTCGCGAGGGACGCGGCGAGCGGCGCCTGTGGATCGACCGGACGACCGGCGTCGCCTTGCGCACCGAAGAGCGCGATCCCACAGATGGCCTGGTTGCCACGACGTATTTCACGCGGATCAGCTTTGGCCTCAACGTGCCCGCTGCGCTGTTTCAGCCCCGCATTCCGGCCGGCGCCCGCGTCGTGTCACCCACCGAGCCGTCCCGGCCGCTCACACCGATTTCGGTCCTGGAAGGGACCGTCGGCTTTCGCCTCCAGGTCCCTGAGACCGTTCCCGGCGGATTCATCCTGCAAGGAGGCGAGCCCGTTGTCGCCGGGCCGGTCGTCGCCGCTCACCTGCGGTACTCCGACGGGGCCCGGGCACTCGCTCTCTTCGTGGTGCCGGCCCGACGCGTGGGAGCCCCGGGGCGCGGTGCGCTGGTCCCATCGCT
>JBQTJP010000161.1:0-1695 GCA_052386995.1 Armatimonadota bacterium | reverse complement strand
CCCGACGCTTTTCAAACAGGACTGGCGCGGCGCCGCACGGCTGGTCTCCGCAGGAGCCGGCCCCACCGATGTGGTGGTGGTCATGCCATGGTCGGCGCACCTGGCATTTTCCTATTACTTCAAGGGTCACCAACGGATCGAGTTCCTCACTCCGGTAGAACTCTCTTCGAAGGCCTCACGCCATTTTCGCTTTGGTCCCGGTGCCGACCCGGGCGACCGCTCCTTATATCGCGCGCTGGCAGAGCGCCATGAAGTCCTGTGGCTTGTCTCGCAGGGCCCCCACCCCCGGGAAATGGGGCCTCGGATCGGACGTGCGACCTCGGGCATGTACGCGTTGGCAGGGTATGCGGACTTCAGAGGAGTGGAGGTCAGGAAGCTAGCCCGTGTCTCGACGTGGAGAGGTGATCGTGACTAGAGACATCTTGAACGGAGTGCCGTCCCCCCACGCGACGCCCCGTGAGACCGCGGTCTGGGTCGTCCTGCCCGCGTTCAACGAGGCCGCAGGGCTGCCGCGGCTGCTCGACGCGATCGAAAGAGTCGATCACGACGGCCGCTGGCAGGTGGTCGTAGTGGACGACGGCAGCACCGACGGCACCGGCGCGGCCGCGCGCGCACACGCGGGGCGGCTGTCGGTCACGGTGCTCGACCACGCGTCGAACCGGGGTTTGGCAGCGGCGATCCGGACAGGGCTGGATTACGCGTGCGCACACGCGCCCGCCGACGCCGTCATCGTGACCATGGACGCCGACGACACACACGACCCGCGGCAGATTCCAGAGATGGTGGAGGCCGTCCGCGGCGGCGCGGACATCGTCATCGCGTCCCGCTACCGGCGCGGCGCCAGGCAGGCCGGCGTGCCGCTCCATCGGGCTGTGTTGAGCGCCGGCATTGGCCGGCTGCTCCAGTTGCGCTTCAACCTGCCCGGCGTGCGTGATTACTCCTGCGGCTTCCGCGCATACCGGGCCGGCATCATCCGGCAGGCGCTGGAGGCGTATGGGCCGCACCTGATCGAGTCGCAGGGGTTCGTGGTGATGACCGAACTGCTCGTCAAGCTCGCGCGCTTCCGCCCGCGCATTGTCGAGGTGCCGCTGGATTTGCACTACGACCGCAAGGTGGGGGCGAGCAAGATGGTTGCCGCGCGAACCATCGCGGGATACCTGCGCCTCATGACATCCCGTCATGTGCCGGTGCCGAAGCCGGACCTCCGCACATAACCCGTGAACCGCGCGCTCCAGAGACGATCCGGATCACGCTTGAGACGATCCGGACCGGTTGATCACAGATGTGGCCGATGTTATCATGACGACTGAGGTGGTCAACGATGGCGACGGTGTACCTGCGCGGGATTCCCGAGCACGTGGTCCGCGAGGCGAAAGCGGCGGCCGCCCGACGGGGGGTCACGTTGGCGGTCTTCGTCAGCGAGGCGCTGGCCCAGTCCCTGGGCGTCGACGCCGTGGGCAGCGAGGATGCCGGAGACCTTCGGGCCGAGATGGCATGGTACCAGACCCACAAGCGCAAGCTGCTCCCACGCTACCGGGACCAGTACCTGGCGATCGTGAACCGGAAGGTCGTCGATCACGATAAGGATTTTGGGGCGCTCGCCCGACGTGTCTTCAAGCGCCTGGGCGTTCGGCCGATCTTCATGCCAAAGTGCGTTGACGGCGATCGCGTCGTGAACCTTCCGTCGCCCCGCGT
>JBQTJP010000160.1:0-38788 GCA_052386995.1 Armatimonadota bacterium | reverse complement strand
CACCTCGCGCGGGTTGCTGCCCTGAACCGGTCCGACGATCCCACGGGCCTCGAGCTCGTCGATCAGACGCGCGGCCGTGACGTAGCCGATTCGCATTTTGCGTTGCAGGAGCGAGACAGAGCCGTAGCCCGAGCGCACGATCAGGCGCGCGGCTTCGATGAGACGCTCGCCCTCGCCACCCCCCTCGGCGCCCGCGCTCTGCTGCGCTTCGACCAGCTGCTGATCATAGGCCGGCCTGCCCTGCCTCCTCCACCACTCGACAACCGCGCGGATCTCCGCGTCGGCGATATACGCGCCTTGCGCGCGGACCGCACGCGAGGCCCCCAGCGGGAGGAAGAGCATGTCCCCACGGCCGAGCAGCTTCTCGGCCCCGGTCGAATCCAGAATGGTCCGGCTGTCGACTTGGCTACTGACCGCGAAAGCCAGCCGCGAGGGGATGTTCGCCTTGATCAGCCCGGTGATAACGTCCACCGAAGGACGTTGTGTCGCGAGGACGAGATGGATACCGGTAGCCCGGGTCATCTGCGCCAGCCGGCAGATGATGTCCTCGAAGTCAGCCGGGGCGACCATCATGAGGTCCGCCAGTTCGTCGATGATGATGACGATGTAGTAGAGTGGCTCCACCCCGCCGAGCTGGTTGTAGGCTTGGATGTTGCGAACGCCCATCTCGGCGAACCGCTCGAACCGCTTTTCCATCACGCGGAGCATGTCTTTGAGGATGCTGGCCGCCTGCCGTGGGTTCGTGACCACCGGCGTCAGCTGGTGCGGGATGTCGTTGTAGTCGGTCAGCTCCACGCGCTTGGGATCGATCATGACGAAGCGCACCTGCTGCGGCGTGCAGCGGAACAGCAGGCTGGCGATCATCGCGTTCAACGCCACCGACTTTCCAGACCCGGTCGCGCCCGCGATCAGCAGGTGCGGCATCTCCGCCAGGTCGGCGATAATGGGATGGCCCGCGATGTCTTTCCCGACGCCCACGACCAGCGGCGAGATCGCCTTCTGGAACAGGTCGGCGCCGATGATCTCCCGCAAATGCACCAGGCTGGCCTTCGTGTTGGGCAGCTCGATGCCGACCGCCGACTTGCCGGGGATGGGTGCCTCGATGCGCACGCTCTGCGCGGCCAGGTTCAGGGCGATGTCGTTGGTCAGGCTGGTGATCCGCTGCACCTTGACGCCGGGGGCGGGCTGCACTTCGTAGCGCGTGACGACCGGGCCGACCTCCCAGTGCACGACCCGCACCTCGACGCCGAAGGACGCCAGGGTTTGCTCCAGCGCCCGCGCGGTCTCCGCGGGATCGACGCGTCCGCGCCCACGTCCGCCGTTGGCATCGCCGAGCATCGTCAGCGGCGGCAGTTGGAAGGTCACGGAGGCGAATTCCAGGCTTTCCTGTTGCGCCTGCGCGGCACGCCGGCGCCGCGGCGGTGCGGTGGGCTCGGTGCCTTCGGGAACGGGCTCTTCCTCGGCGGGCTGCAGCGTCGTGGCCGGCTCCACCGTCTCGGGCAGGGCCGGAGGCTGGGCACCAAGATCCAACGGAGGCCCTTCCAACGCCGGAAGTGGACGGGCCACGGGCGGCGCCGGCGTGGCCACCGCGCGAATCTTCGCGATCTGACGTCCGACCTCAGCCGCAACGGTCCGCCCCAACGCGCCTGCAACCTCGCTCACCCGCGTGAGTAATGGGAGGGCCGCCGGCCGGATCCTGAGGGCCAGCCGCGCCGATCCTCGGAGCGCCCGCACCCCGAGCCTTCCGGCAGTCCTCGCGACCCATGCAACGAGCAGGCCGGTGCCCAGCGCGGAGGCACGCAGGATCTCACCGGCCTCCGTCAGTGAGATCCGGCTGATCATCACGAGCGCCGCGGCCGCGAGCGCCCCTGACGTTACCCAGAGACCCGTTGTGCCCAGGACGCGCGAAACACTCCAGGCCAGCGCTCCCGCGATAACCCCTCCGCCGCGTCCCTCCAGGCCGGCGCGCAGAAAGTCGCCGGATACCGTCCGGAGGTGCAGAATCAGAAGGGCCGCCACCGACGCCAGCAGCAGACCCGCAATCCTACGGCTGAATCGCGCCCGCTGGCCTGCGGCGATGAGCACCAGACCCGCGAACAGGACGTAAAACGGCAGAACCGGGGCGGCTGCGCCGACCAACCGGCGCTGCCAGGCTGCCAGCAGCACCGGGATACCCGTTGCGCCGGGCAGGAACGACAGCCACAGCAGCAAGGCCAGGAACACGAGCCCAAGACCAACGGCGGCCGCGCGGTTGCTCGACGGGCGTTGACGTCTGCTCATCGTCTCCCTACCGTGTTGTGGCGAGCACGAGAATCCCAACCAGCCAACAATACGCGGTAAACACGATCAGGCGTCCGCGCCGCACGACCGCGATCAGCCAGAGAATCGCCGCGGCACCGACGGCCGCGGCCACCAGGAATCCCACGATCAGGTCCAGAGTCGTGTAGCCCAGTTGCGCGGCGAGGTTGACATCTTTGAGGCCAAACAGGCTCGCACCGAGAACCGCCGGAATCCCTATCAAGAAGGACAGGCGGGCAGCCTCTGTCCGGCGCATACCGAGGGCGACCGCCGTAACGATCGTGATCCCCGAGCGCGAGATGCCCGGAATGATCGACACGGCCTGCGCCAGCCCAAGCGCCACGCCGTCGGCAAGCGTGGCCTGCGGGGCTGTCCGCGTGCCGCGCTCGCGGCTCCACAAGAGGATGGTGCCGGCCACCAGCAGCTGATACGCCGCGCCCCGCACCGACTCGAACAGGCGCTCGAGCGGACCGGCAAAGGCCAGGCCCAGCGCAGCGGTCACGGCGGTCGCGGCGACGATGCTCGCGGCCAGACGGGGATAGCCGCCTGCGGCCTCCGCGCCGTTCCAGGCCTGCGCGGGCCGGCGCGGGAGCGTGATCCCCCCGCGTACCAGGCGAACGATGTCCGGCCAGAAGAGCACCACCGCGGCCGCCACCGTGCCAAGGTGTAGCGCGGCTTCCAGAGCGATACCCGGCCGCCGCAGACCGAGATAGTGCTCAGCAAACAAAAGATGCGCGGTGCTGCTGATGGGGAGGAATTCGGTCAGACCCTGGACGATGCCGAGGATGATGAGATCGAGCACTTGGGCGCTCCGGCGTTTGCTGCGTCGAAATGGTCGGTCGACGTCACATCGCGTGCTCGGTCCCCATCGTACGTCCGTTCGACGGGACCGTCAACACATGTATGTGCAGCCCCCCGCGGGGGCTGCACAGCTTTGATTTGAATGGAAGAATGAGCGTGCCAGTGTCTACGCTTGAACCGGCGTGGGCAACAGGTTCAGCGTCTGGAGCACTCCGCGGATCTGCTCTTCCTCCTTTGGCGTGGCATCCACCAGCGGCAGCCGGACCTTGCCGCAGTCGAAGCCCGAAAGGCGCATGGCCGCCTTGACCGGCACGGGATTTGTCGTGATGAAGAGGACTTTGAACAGCGGCCAGAGCCGCCGGTGAATGCGCAGAGCATCCGCCACCTTGCCCGCAAAGAACGTACGGATCATCTGCTGGATCTCGGCGGCGGCAGGGGCCAGATTGCCCGCCACGCTGACGACACCCACGCCACCCACGGCGAGCTTGGGCAGCGTCAGGCTGTCATCGCCGCTGTAGATGGCGAACTCATCGGGGGTGCGGACGCGAATCTCCGAGACCTGATCGAGGCTTCCCGCTGCCTCCTTCACCGCGACAATGTTCTTGATCTGGGCCAGGCGCGCGATGGTTTCAGGGGCGCAGTTCACGCCCGTGCGCCCTGGGATGTTGTAGAGCATCACCGGCAACGGGGTGCTTTCCGCGATGGCACGGAAATGCGCATAGAGCCCGTCCTGGGATGGCCGGTTGTAATAGGGGTTCACCAGGAGCAGGCCGTCGGCTCCGGCCCTGTGGGCCTCCTTCGACAGGTGGATGGAGTGTGCCGTATCGTAGGTGCCTGTTCCGGCAATCACCTTGCCGCGATCGCCTACGGCGTCCCTGACAGTCTTGAACAGACGGATCTTCTCTTCATCGGACAGCGTGGGTGACTCGCCGGTCGTCCCGGCTATCACCAGCCCGTCGTTCCCGCCGTCGACGAGCCTCTTGGCAAGTGTGCCGGCACGGGCGTAGTCCACCGCGCCCGAGGCATCGAATGGGGTCACCATTGCCGTGATGAGATGTCCGAACGGAGCCATCGCCATCCCCCCTCCCGTCACATCGAGCGGTTCAACCGCGTGCGACACGCGTGCGCGCTCTGAGCGCGTTATTGGCCAGGAGCTGCTCAGCGATCTGAATTGCATTGAGCGCTGCGCCCTTGCGCAGATTGTCGGAGCAGACGATCAGCCGAAGACCATGAGGATCAAACGGATCGGGGCGAATCCGGCCGACGAACACCGGATCGCGTCCGGCGGCGGCCAGGGGCGTCGGGTAGCGACCGGCAGCCGGATCGTCGACGACCTCCAGTCCCGGCGCGCCCGCCAGCACCGCGCGCGCAGCGGCGGGATCGAGCGGCCGCTCGAGATCGAGGTGCAGCGCGAGTGTGTGTCCGACGAGCACCGGTACCCGCACCGTCGTCACGCTCACCCGGATGTCGGCCGCCAGCATCTTGCGCGTCTCGGCGACGATCTTCGCTTCCTCTTCCGTGTCGCCGTTCTCCATCCATTTCCAGTGCGGCCGTACGTTGAAGGCCACGGGCTCGGCCTGCACGGCTGCGTGGATTCGCTCCAGGTCGCCGCGCTCGAGGGCGTCCGGGATGCCGACAAGGGCGCGCGTCTGCTCGAGCAACGCGCGCATCGCGTCCATGCCGCCGCCGGAGGTCGACTGGTAGGTCGCAACGATGCAGCGGCGGATGCCGGCCGCATCGTGAATAGGCTTGATCGCCATGACGAGGGCGATCGCGCAGCAGTTGGCGTTGGCAATGACGCCCCGATGCCCATCGAGCGCCTGCGCGTTGACCTCGGGCACGACGAGCGGCACGCGGGGATCCAGTCGCCAGGTCGATGAGTTGTCGATCGCGACGCCGCCGGCGTCGGCGACCGCCCAGGCATAGCGCCGGCTGGCATCGTCGCCGCCCGCGAACAGCACCAGGTCAGCATCGAGGAGCGCGTCACCGGTCTCCTCGATCGCGTGTGGCGTTCCCGCAAAGGGAATCGACTTGCCGGCGGAGCGCGACGTGGCGAACAGATGCAGACGCGCGACGGGAAACCGCCGCTCTTCCAGCACCCGAACCATGGCGCCGCCCACGACACCTGAGGCGCCCACGACCGCCACGTGAAACCCAGACGACACGTCTGCCTCCGCGGTCAAGTTACCGCAATCCTAGCAGATGCTCCAAGCCGTAGGCCAGCCCCTCCAGCTCGCGCGCGCGACGGATCGCGAGCAACAGACCCGGCATGAACGATTCCTCATTGAGAGAATCATGCCGGATGGTGAGCGTCTGGCCCGGGCCGCCGAAGATCACCTCCTGGTGGGCGCCCAGGCCCGGCAGCCGGACGCTGTGAACGCGTACGCCGTCGGTCGTCCCGCCGCGCGCCCCGGTCACCATTTCTTCTTCCTTCACGGCGGGTGCGGGCGGATCGCCGCGCGCTTCGGCAATCAGCCGCGCGGTCTTCTGGGCCGTGCCCGAGGGAGCGTCGCGTTTACGGTCGTGGTGGAGCTCGATCACTTCGACATGCGGGAAGAACCGCGCGGCCATGCGGGCAAACTCCATCATGAGGACCGCGCCGATGGCAAAGTTCGGCGCGACGACCGCGCCAATGCGGCGAGACGTCGCCAGCGCCCGCAGCCGCTCGATCTCTTCCGCGGCGATGCCGGTGCTCCCGATGACCGGTCTGATACCTCGCTCGAGAGCCGCCCGCGCGTGCGCCATCGCGGGGGCTCCCGGCGCAAACTCTACCCAGACGTCCGGAGACGCGGCGAGGGCCGCTAGAGGATCGCTGGACACGGTCACGCCGAGGGGGGAGGCGCCGGCGAGATCGCCCGCGTCACGGCCCACGCCGCGCTCGCGGCCGAGCGCCGCTACCAACAGCATGTCGCTCTCGCGGGCCACGGTGCGAACCGCGGCCCGGCCCATCCGCCCGGCCGCGCCGCTGACCGCCACGCGAATCTGGTTCATTGCCGCGGGCAAGTTCGACGTTCGCGATTGGAACTCCCGCGGGCGTTATCCGGCAGTGGATGCCAGACGCGCGACGCGCGGGGTGGGAAGCCGGCCCAGGCTTGCCGCGAAGGTGTGCTCGAGAGCGGCGCGCATCGTGCCATTGGCGCCAAACGGCCCGATCGCGGCCATGGCCAGCTGGTCTGCCGTGAAGATCTCGAGCGCCATCTGCCGGACGGCATCGGTCGTGACCGCATCGATGCGACCGATGATCTCGTCAAGGCCGATCTGGCGTCCGTAGTAAAGCTCCGAACGCGCCAGGTTGTACATGCGGCTGCCGGTGCTCTCCAGCGACAGCATCACGTTGCCCTTCAACGACTCTTTGGCCCGGGCGACCTCGGCGTCGGTCAGCGATCCGGGCAGGGCGGCGACCTCGTCGAACGTCAGCCGGACCACTTCCGGACCGCCCTCGGGGCTCATAGCGGCGTAGATGACGAACAGCCCGCCCTCACGGTACGCGGCGGCGTAGGACGAGATGGTGTAGACCAGCCCGCGCTTTTCCCGGATCTCGTGAAACAGCCGGCTGCTCATCCCGCTGCCCAGGACGTTGTCCATGACCTCGAGCACGTACAGCCCATTATCCGCCTGTGGAAGACCGCGCGTCGCCAGACACAGGTGGACCTGCTCGATGTCTTTCGTCCGGATGCTGACGCTTGGGGTGAGCGAGGGCGCCTCCGTGGGCTGGACTACGCCCCGGCCGTCCCACTTGCCCAGGTGCTGCCCCAGCAGCTCGACGACCGCGTCGTGCTCGATGTTCCCGGCGGCGCTGATCACGATGTTGTCCGGCCGGTAGCGCTGCTCCATATACTGAATGAAGTGCTCCCTGGTCATCCCCGCGACGGTCATCCGCGTCCCGATGACCGACCGGCCCAGCGGATGGCCGTTCCAGATCGTCTGCGCGACGAGGTCTTGCACCAGCTCGTCTGGTGAGTCATCGTACATCTTGATCTCTTCGGTGATGACCTGCCGCTCGCGCTCGATCGCCTCGGGATCGAGCGCAGCGTTCTGGAGCATGTCGGCGAGGATCTCGACGACCGCGGGCAGGTGATTGGCAAGAACCTTCACGTAGAAGCACGTGTGCTCGCGGTCGGTGAAAGCGTTCATCTGCCCGCCGAGCGCGTCAACGGCCTGGGCGATCTCCAAGGCCGAGCGCGTACGCGTCCCCTTGAAGAACAGGTGCTCGAGGAAGTGTGAGATGCCGTGGACCCCCGCGGCCTCGTACCGTGATCCTGTCGCGACCCAGATGCCCAGTGAGACCGTGCGGACGTGCGGCATCAACTCGCTGATGACGCGCATGCCGTTGGGCAGAACGGACTTCGCCACCTGCTCCATCACATTGCTCCTCTACGGAGGCATGCGCCGGGTGGCCCGAGGCCCCTCCCGGCGGCGCGGAGGACGCCCGTCCCTGGCATGCGGGCCGCGCGGTCGATCGTGGCGGGGCCGGGACTGGAGATCTGCCGGCTGCCGATCTTCTTCCTCGACCCACCCGGGCGGCGGTGGCTTGGTCCCGCGGTGGGTGAGGTTGATGCGGCCGAGGTTGTCGATCTCCTTGACCTTCACATCGATCTCGTCGCCGATCTTGACGACGTCCTCGACCTTGTTCACCCGATCGTAGGCCAGTTCTGAGATATGCACGAGGCCTTCCTTGCCCGGGAGAAACTCCACGAACGCTCCGAAGTTCATCAGGCGCGTCACGCGGCCCCGGTAAGCTTCGCCGACCTGAACTTCCTTCACGATCGCCTCGATCATCTGGATGGCACGCCGCGCCGCGTCCTCGTTCACCGACGCGACCGACACGCGGCCGTCCTGCTCGACGTCGATCTTGGCGCCGGTGTCCGCCGTGATCTTGTTGATGATCTTGCCGCCTGGACCGATAATGTCGCGAATCCTGTCCGGATTGATCTGGATGGTCAGTATCCGAGGGGCGTGCGCCGACAGCGTGGTTCGTGGCGCGGGCAGGGCCTTGGCGATGACATCCAGGATCTGAAGCCGCGCCGCTTTCGCCTGAGCAAACGCGTCTGCCAGAATCTGCGGTGACAGGCCGGCGATCTTCACGTCCAACTGGACCGCCGTGACACCCGCGCGGGTGCCGGCGATCTTGAAGTCCATATCGCCCATGGCGTCCTCGATCCCCTGGATGTCGGTCAGGAGGACGGGCGGCTTGTCCTGCGATGTGATCAGTCCGATGGAGATCCCCGCGACCGGGGCCCGCAGCGGGACACCGGCGTCCATCAGCGACAGGGTCGACGCGCACACCGAGGCCATGGACGTACTCCCGTTGGACTCCAGCACTTCCGAGACGACGCGAATCGTGTACGGAAACTGCTCGACCGTCGGGATCATCGTCCTCACCGCCCGCTCGGCCAGAGCCCCATGCCCCACGTCGCGGCGGCTGGGCCCGCGCAGTGGTCGCACCTCGCCCACCGAGAACGGTGGGAAGATGTAATGATGCATGAACCGCTTCGTCTCAACGATCCCGATGTCGTCGATCCGCTGCTCATCTTCACCCGTGCCCAGCGTCGTCGTCGAGAGCGCCTGGGTCTGTCCGCGTTGAAACAAGCCAGACCCGTGGGTCCTGGGCAGGAGCCCCACCTCGCAGGCCAGCGGACGGAGATCCTTCGGCCCGCGCCCATCCGGACGGCGGCCTGACTCGAGTACCCGGCGCCGTACTTCGGCTTTCGTCACGTCGTCGATGACTCTGATGATCTGCGCATCGCCTTCCGGAAACCGATCGCGCAGCTGCTTCATCACGTCGGCTTCGACGGCCCGCAGCGCGTTCTCGCGCGCCAGCTTCTCGGGGTGGTCGAGAGCCTCTCGCACCAGCGGCAGCGTGGCCTCGCGCACGGCGGCCTCGAGTGTGGGGTCGGGTGTGGCCATGGTCACGGCGGCAGGCGGCTTCGCGGCGGTCCTGGCCAGATCGCGCTGCGCCCCAACGAGGCGCCGGATCTCCTGATGCGCCAGATCGATGGCCTGCAGCACCCGATCCTCGGGAACCTCGTCACCGCCGGCCTCGAGCATTACGATCGCGTCCTCGGTGCCGGCCACGATCAGGTCCAGCTTGCTCTGCTCCTCGACCTGCCGCAGCGTCGGGTTGATGACCAGGCGGTCATCGATCAGGCCGACCCGCACGGCCCCAACCGGCCCCTTGAAGGGAATGCCGGAGAGCACAAGCGCCGCGGACGCGCCGTTCACGGCCGCGACGCCGGGATCGTGCTCCTGATCGGTGGACAGGACGGTGGCGATCACCTGGACGTCGTTGCGGAACCCCTTGGGAAACAGCGGCCGAAGCGGCCGGTCGATCATCCGGGAGGTCAGGACCGCACGCTCGCCCGGCCTCCCTTCGCGCTTGAAGAAACCGCCGGGGATCTTCCCGGCGGCATACATGCGCTCTTCGAAATCCGCGGTGAGCGGGAAGAAATCGATCCCCTCACGCGGGCTCTCCGACATCGTCGCGGTGACCAACACGACGGTTTCGCCGTGCGTCACCGTCACCGAGCCGTTCGCCTGCCTGGCCAGCAGGCCGGTCTCGAAGATCATGCGCTCGCCACCGACTGTGGCCTCGGCGCGACGCACCTGTGCCGTGAGATCCATGAACCAACCGTCCTTCCTAATTGACGCGCGATCGACGCGCGAAACCGACGGGCTGGCGGCTAGCGCCGCAGCCCCAGCGACTCCACGAGGCGCCGGTACGTGGCGACGTCCGACCGTTCCAGGTAGGCCAGCAGCCTCCGGCGTTGGCCGACCATCTTCAACAACCCCCTGCGCGAGTGAAAATCCTTCGCATGGCTCTTCAAATGGTCCGCGAGATGATTGATACGCTCGGTCAACAAGGCCACCTGTACCTCGGGCGACCCTGTGTCCTCTCCATGGCGGCGGTACTTTCCGACAACACCTTGTTTTGCCTCGGGCTTCAGCACAGGTGCTCCTCCAGATCCTCGATCATCCCTCGGATAAACAACGACGCCCGCAGCCGAGAGGCCGTTGGAGCCAACGGGGCTCCCCGCCGGGGCCTTCAGAAAATATCCTAACACAGGGGTTCTGACCGGGCAAAGCAAATCTTAACTGGACGAAGGTATATTATTAGCCAACTCTCGATCTCAGAAAGAGCCGAGGAAGTGCACCAACTCCAGGCCTAGACGGCTCCTGGCTGCCTCTGGGAGAGCGCCTCACGCGCCGTCAGGAGGTCTGTGGCGATTTGCGCCCGGAGAGCCTCCACGTTGGAGAACCGGCGTTCCGGTCGCAGGCGCTCCACGAAGGCGAGCTCCAGCGTCCGGTCGTACACATCAACCTGGGTATCGATCAGGTGTGCCTCAACTGCAAGGCCGTCGCCGCCGAACGTTGGACGGACGCCAATATTCACCGCAGCCGGATAGGTCGTCTGCTCAACCGTGGCGTATGCGGCGTAGACGCCTCCGGCCGGGAGCAGCTTCTCGGGAGCCACGTCGAGATTGGCCGTCGGCACACCCAGCTGACGGCCGCGGCCCGCGCCCGCAACGACGACGCCCCGCACAGTGTACCACCGCCCCAGCCATTGTGCGGCCGCGCCCACGTCGCCTTCGCGCAGGCGTCCGCGCACGGCGGTGCTGCTGATGACCACTCCGCCGTCGCTGACCGGAGGCACGACTGTGACGTGGATGCCGCATGTGCCGGCCCACTCGCGCAGCATCATCACGCCGCCCTCTCGGTTGTGGCCGAAGGCATGCGTGGACGAGACGACCACCCGGCGCGGCCGCAGATGCCGCCAGACGTGCTCCAGCCACCCCCCGGCGCTCAGCGTGCGGAGGCGTTGATCGAACCGCACGACCACGAGCGTATCGATACCGGTGGCCCGGAGAAGCTCGACCCGCTCATCGAGTGTGCTCAGCAAAAATGGCTCCGCCGGCGGCGCGACAACCGTGAGCGGGTGCGGATCGAAGGTGGTCACGACTGCCTCGCCCTCGTCGGCCTGGGCTGAGGTCCGCACCGCATCGACAATGGCGCGGTGACCCCGGTGCACGCCGTCAAAGGTGCCAAGGGCCAGGGTGACCGGGCGCGTCGACGGACGGAACGATTCCGGCCCGACGACGACGTTCATCGTCCAGACCCGCTTCGCGAGTGCCCGCCGCGCAACACGCGAAACGGCCGCAGGCGTCCCGCCTCGACCCGCGCCAGCGCAACCAGCCCGCGGCTGTCACGAAGGCGGATCGTGGAGTCGGCCGGCACCTGGGCCCAGCCAGGAATCTGGAATAGCGGCAGCGGACGGCCGTCGAGCACCTGCTGGCGCTGGCTCGCGGTGAGGTCGACGGCGGGGAGGTCGTCGAGGGCCTCATCGCTGGACACGAGCAGTGTCGCGAGGGCATCAGATGCGGCCGCCGCCCCGATCTCTTCGAGGGTCAGGCTCCCTGCGACGTCAAAGCGTCCCGCTCGCGTGCGGAGCACGAAGGACGCGTGCGCTCCCACACCCAGCCGCTCGCCAAGGTCGCGCGCGAGTGCCCGGACGTACGTGCCTTTCGAGCACTCTATGTGAACGAGTGCTGTCGCCCGCCGGCCCGGGACGAACTCCAGCAGCCGGCACTCGGTGATTTCCACATGCCTGGGCGCTACTTCGATCGTCTCGCCGCGGCGGGCATGCTCGTAGAGCCGCCGCCCGGCGTGATGCACCGCCGAAACCATCGGCGGGATCTGCTCGATCGCGCCAACGAATTCGTTCAGCGCCGCGTCAACGACCGATGCCTCGAGGCTCGAGGCATCGCTCTCCTGAATGACCGCGCCGTAGGCGTCCCCGGAGTCCGTCGCCATGCCAAAGGTGAACTCTGCGCGGTATCCTTTGCGCCGCTCCGTCAGAAACTCGGCGATCCGTGTCGCTGCGCCCAGACACAAGACCAGCACACCGCACGCACCGGGATCCAGCGTCCCGGTGTGCCCGATGCGGCGCTGCCCGGTCAGCCGTCGCAGGTGGTCGACCACGTCGTGGGAGGTCATCCCCGGCGGCTTGAGGACGTTGAGCACTCCCGAAAGACCGTTACCGGCGCTCGGGTTCCGTCCCGTCACGGCTCCTCCACAGTTCGCGGCGCGCTTCGTCGACGGCGCGCTTCACGACATCGTCCAGCCCACCCGCCGGCTCGGCTCCGGCCGCCGCGGCGTGGCCTCCACCACCGAGCGCCTCCGCTACCCGATCGGCCCGAAGTCCATCCCGGGCCCTAATCGAGACCCGGACCTTCCCGGCGCGGTCCTCGAACGTCATCGCGAGACGCACGCCAGCGATCGTGCGCAGCATGGCCGCGATACCCGACGCTTCCTCGGGCATCGCGCCGGCCACAGACAGCGTGCGTGGAGTGACGACGGCCGTCGCCACCGCGCCGCCCTCGTGCAGTTCGAGACCGGCCAGCGCAAGTCCGAGCAGCCGCAGGGCCGATGGCGGCTGCTCTTCGTAGACGGCGCGAACGATCTCCCCGACGGTCGCGCCGCGGTCGATCAGGTCGGCTGCGAGGCGCAGGGTGCGGGAAGTCGTGTTGCCGAACCGGAACACGCCGGTGTCGGTCACAAGCGCCGTGAGGAGGGCGAGCGCCATCGGGCGGTCGATCTCGACGCCGAGCGTGCGGATGAGGTCGGCGACCACCTCCCCCACCGCGGCCGCGCTTGGATCCCACTCGGTGAGGTGCGCGTAGGGCACGTGGCCGGCGTGGTGATCGATGGCGACAATCGTCCCGGCGGCGCGCACGGTCGCCGCAAGCGGGCCCGCGCGCTCTAGAGTGCTGCACTCCATCGTGACCGCCACCGTGTAGGGTGTCCCATCCGGCGGACGGCGGACGACAGCGTCCGCGCCGGGCAGAAACACCAAGTTGGCCGGCACGCCGTCTGCGCTGGCCACGGTCACGGACGCGCCCAGGCGCCGCAGCGCCATCCCCAACGCGAGGCCCGCGCCCAGGCAGTCCCCATCCGGGGCGACGTGGCAGACGATCAGCGTGCTGCGGCTATCCTTGAGGGTCCGAGCGATCGTCGCCGGCGTCCCGTCGGGACCCACGGGGCTCCTCCTCGGTCACCTCACGGATCAGCGAGACGATTCGGGTGCCGCGTTCGATAGATTCGTCGAGTCGGAAGAGTATCTGTGGGACGAACCGGACGGCGATACGTGCGCCGAGCTCGGACCGCACATAGCCCCGCGCCCGCTCCAGCGCCTCCATGGTACGGCGCTTGGCCGCGTCGTCCCCGAGTACGCTCACGAAGATCTTCGCGTGTCGCAGGTCGCCGCTCACGACCACGTCGGTGATCGACACGAACCCGATGCGAGGATCCTTGAGGCCCTGCTGGATGATGGCGCTGGCCTCGGCCCGAATCACCTCGGCTAGCCGCTCGGCGCGCATTGGGGTCATGACGGTTCGCTCCACCTACCGGATCTCGACGTCGAAGTCCATCAGCACGATCTCGCCCTGCCGCTCAATCAGATCCGAGACTTTCGCCAGGATCGCGTGGGCATGTCTGGTGGATGTCGAGATGCAGGCAAACCCGACGGCGGCCCTCCGCCAGCTGTCGTGGTAATCAACCTCGGCGGCGGAGACGCGGAAGCGATGCTGCGCGCGCTCCACCAGGCTCTTGATCAGGCGCCGCTTGTCTTTCAGACTCCGCGAGCCCGGCAGGCTCAGTTCGGCACGCGCGACGCCGACGATAATGCCGCACTCCTCCTACCACGCCGCCGGGACGTCAGGCCGGCACCTGCTGCACTTCGAAGGCCTCGATGATGTCGCGCTCCTTGATATCGTTGAACCGTTCGATACCGATGCCGCACTCGAAACCATCGGTGACTTCACGCACGTCGTCCTTGAACCGCCGCAGCGACGCGATCCGGCCTTCGAACACGACGACACCGTCCCTGATGACACGAGCCTGCGCACCCCGCAGGATGCGCCCGCCGGTGACGTACGATCCGGCGATCGTGCCCAACCGGGAGATCGAAAAGGTCTTGCGCACCTCGGCCTGCCCCAGCACCACTTCGCGGGTCTTCGGGGCGACCATGCCCTTTTGCAGCTGTCCCAGGTCATCGAGCGCTTCATAGATCACGCGGTACAGCCGTACGTCGATCCCTTCGGCCTCGGCGATGCGGCGCACCTGGGCATCGGGCCGGACGTTGAAGCCGATAATCATCGCGCGGCTGGCCGCGGCCAGCATCACGTCGGATTCAGTGACATTCCCCACGCCGGAATGGAGCACGTAGAACGTCACCTCCGGCCCGGTCATCTTGGCGATCGCGGCGGTCAGCGCTTCGACCGATCCGTGGACATCGGCCTTGATGATCAGCCGTAACTCTTTCGGCCCCTCGGCGTCCTCGGGGGCGATGGGCCGTGTCTGCGCCTGCTCGACCGCTCGTCTGCGCTCACGCCGTTCCTCTACGATGGCCTTGGCCAGCCGTTCGTCGCGGACGACCTCGAGCAGATCTCCGGCGACGGGTACATCAACCAGTCCGACCACCTCCACCGGCGTGGAGGGTGTTGCCTCGTCGAGCCGCTTCCCATTGGCGTCAATCATGGCCCGGACGCGCCCATGCGCTTCGCCGGCAACAATCGCGTCCGCGACCTCCAGGCGTCCTTCCTGAATAAGGACCGTGGCGACGGGCCCGCGGCCGCGGTCCAGGCGGGCTTCGATGACCGTGCCGCGCGCCGGCCGGTCGACCTCGGCCTTCAGTTCCTGCAGATCGGCGACCAGGAGAATCATTTCGAGCAGGTGGTCCAGGCCCGTGCCCTGGCGCGCGGAGACCGGTACCGTGATGACGTCCCCGCCCCAATCCTCGGGCACCAGACCGATGTCGGACAGAGCCTGCTTGACCCGATCGGGATTGGCCTGCGGCAGATCGATCTTGTTGATGGCCACGAGGATCGGCACGCCGGCGGCCCTGGCGTGATTCATCGCCTCGACCGTCTGCGGCATCGGCCCGTCATCGGCGGCCACGACCAGGACGGCGATGTCCGTCACCTGAGCGCCGCGCGCGCGCAGCGCGGTGAAGGCCTCGTGGCCTGGCGTATCGATGAAGACGATCGGCCGGCCGTCAGCCTGAACCACCGAGGCGCCGATGTGCTGGGTGATGCCGCCGAACTCCTGCTCCGCCACCTTGGTGCGGCGGATTGCATCGAGCAGGGTCGTCTTCCCGTGGTCCACGTGTCCCATGACGGTCACCACGGGCGGCCGGGGCATCGCTCCCTGGCCGGCAGCGACGGTCATGCGCTCAATTTTCGTAGGCGCGGGTTCTGCCTTCGCCGGGGCGGCCGGGCGCTGAACCACCGTCCCGAAGGTCTCGGCAACCTTCTGCGCCAGATCGACAGGTATCTGCTGGTTCATGCCGGCCAGCACACCATGATCGAGCAGTCGCCGGACGATCTCTCCCGGCGGCGCGCCAAGACGGGTGGCGAGTTCACCGACAGTGATCGCACCCAACAGTTCGATCTCGCTGGCGACAGCCGGCGCGGCTTCCACCGGCTCGGGCTCGGGCCGCACGGGCACCCGGCGGCGGCGGCGAGGCAGGCGCCGCATGGGCCGGCGCGGCTGGAACTGCGGCCGGCCTGGGCTTCTGCCGTCGCCCGCTGCCGGACGCCGGCGATCACCGGGGGGTGTGGCTCGTGGAGGAACCGCGGCTGGCGCAGAAGGAGCCTCTCGCTCCTGAGGCTGGCGCGGCGCTTCACGGTGGGCGTCCCGGCGCGGGGGCTTGACCGGCTCAATCCGAACGGCCCCCGGAGGAACATCCGGCGCATGGCGCGGACCGGGTCTGGACGGCGCCCGTGGCGCCTCGACCGGAGGCGCGGCCGCCGAGGCGTGAGACGTCGAGGGAGCACCGGATACCGGAGCGGCCGCGGGAGCACCCGGTGCCTGCGCGGCCGGTCGCGAGACGACCCTCGGGGGGGCGTCGTACCGCTCGGGCCTGGGCACAGCCTCGGGCCTGATAGGAACCTCTTGACGCGTGGACGCTTCCGCTGTGCTTGCGCCCGTGGCTTCGGCGGAGACTTCCGCGGTGGGCTGGACGGGCGGCTCTGGAGCCGGGGGCGGCAGCACGATCTTTCGGATGCCTAGGATCCGCTCGCCCGTCGCCGTCCTGGCGTCAGGATGTAGCGCGGCGGCGGGAGGAACCGCGGGCCGCGGGGCGGCCGCGGGCGGTTGGGCGGCGGCCGAGGCTTTCTTGCCTTTGGCAGGACGTGTGGCCGCGATGTGCGTGCGGACCCGCTCCTCTGCCGCCACCGTCAGCGTGCTGCTGTGGCTCTTCACGGCCACCTTGAGCGTGGCCAATGTGTCCATGAGCTCCTTGGTGGTCAGGCCGAGATCCTTCGCGAGCTCGTAAACCCGCATGCACTACCTCCTAGACCTTGCCGGCTAGCTGTGTGAAGCGGCGAATCGCCGCCTGCAATTCGTCGGCGAGCACCTCCGGGATTGGTACGGCCAGCGCATGCTCGAGGCGCCGGTCCCGGACCGCCGCGGCAGCGCACCCCTCGCTCGGACACACATACGCCCCACGGCCCGATGCCTTGCCGGTGAGATCCACCCGTACGTCGCCGGCGGGCGTTCTGACGACCCGGACCATCTCCCGTTTGGGACGCATCTGCCGGCAGGCCACACACTGCCGCTGGGGGACATGGCGAACCCTGGGCATCCCGCTCGCCTACTTCTGCTCCTCTCCCGAGGTATCGGGAACTCCAGCCGGCACCGCGCCGGTGGACACGACCGCCTCCACAGCCGGAGTTTCCTGTTCGGGGGCAGCGGCCACCTCGGCGGCCACCTCGGCCGGGGCCGGCTGCGAGGGCGCGGGCTCCTCCTCCGGAAGATCGACAAAGATCTTCTGAGCCTCGATCTCGCGGATCTGCGACTCGCTCTTGATATCGATACGCCACCCGGTGAGCTTTGCCGCCAGCCGCGCATTCTGGCCTTCGCGGCCGATGGCCAGCGACAGCTGATGGTCGGGAACGATCACCAGCGCCGTCTTCGTCGCTTCGTTAATCTCAACGCGGACGACCTTCGCCGGGCTCAGGGCCGCAGCCGCGAACAGCGAAATATCCGGGGCCCATGCCACGATGTCGATCTTCTCCCCGCGAAGCTCATCGACGATGGCCTGGACGCGCGAGCCCTTGGGCCCCACGCAGGCGCCCACGGCATCGACGTTGCGATCGCGCGAGGCGACGCCGATCTTGCTCCGGGTGCCCGCCTCGCGGGCGATCGCCTTGATCTCCACGATCCCTTCGTACACCTCGGGAACCTCGAGCTCGAACAGCCGCTTGAGCAGCCCGGGGTGCGTGCGCGAGACCACGATCTGGGGGCCGCGCGTGCCCTGGCGTACCTCCACGACGTACGCCTTCACGCGCTCACCCTGCCGGTAGCCCTCCCGAGGGATCTGCTCCGGCGGCGGCAGGACGGCTTCAATACGCCCGAGGTCGAGAAAGACGTTCTTGCGCTCGATCCGCTGCACAATGCCGGTGACGATGTCGCCCTCGCGGTCGCGAAACTCTTTGTAGACGAGCTCGCGCTCCGCCTCGCGCACCCGCTGCACGATTACCTGCTTGGCGGTCTGGGCGGCAATGCGTCCGAAGTCCTTGGGCGTGACCTCGACTTCGACCATCTCGCCCACCTGCGCGCTCGGATCCCACTCCCGCACCTGGGACAGCGCGATCTGCAGCGTCGGATCGTCGACGTCCTCGACGACGGTGCGGACCTGGTAGGCCCGCATCTCGCCGGTGTCGCGCTCCATCTCGATGCGCATGTTTTGGGCGGTGGCCCCGAAGTTTTTCTTGTAGGCCGACAGCAGGGCCGCCTCAATCGCCTCGAAGATGATGTCCTTGGTGATTCCCTTCTCCTCTTCGAGTTGATCCAGGGCCCGCAGCAGCTCCGCGTTCATGGGTTGATGCGTCCTCCTCTGGCAAAGTCCTCACGAAGATCGGTCATGTCCACCACCAGGCGCGCCTCCGCAATCCGGTCCAGCGGCACGCGCGCGGGTTCTCCATCCACACTCAGCACAACGTCGCCGCCGTCTATCCCCACGAGCCGACCCTTCCACCGCCGGCGTCCCTCGATGGGCTCGCGGGTGACGATCGCCGCCGTCCTGCCGACAAACCGGCGGTAATCGGCCTCTTCCCGCAGCCGGCGATCGAGCCCGGGCGAGGCGACTTCAAGCGTGTAGTGATGCGGGATCGGATCGTGCAGGTCGAGGGCGCGGCTCAACTCCTCAGAAATCTTCGCGCACAGCTCAACGCTGACTCCGTCCTCCCCCTCGACGCTGACCCGGACGGTCATCCTGGGACCGTCGCCGAGCACATCCACACCCGCCAGCCTCACTCCCCAGCGGGCGGCCACGGCCGCCGCGAGCCTCTCGACGCCTGCCGCCCAGGCCGGCTGTCTCATGCACATGCTCCTTCGGCTTTCGGCCTGCCCCGCCATAAAAAATGAGCGGGTCGGTTCACCCACTCGCGTCGCCGCACGCCGGCTGAGGACCGGCAACTCGATGCAGCAACCACCGATCATGCTAGCATACCCTCACAGCGCTAGGCAAGGAGTCGCAGCCCCCTGGCCGAATATCGTCGGGGAGTGGTCTTGCGATGAACCGAGGCGGAACCGATCAGCAGGGGATGACCCTGCTCGAAGTGCTCATTGCCACGATGCTGCTGGGTGTCGTGGCAATGATCATCTTCACGGCGTTCGGCATCGGCCTGCGGGCCGCGGCGCTGGCAGGGGGGATGAACACGGCCACCGGTCTGGCGGAAGAGACGTTGGCGACGCTGACGGCCGCACCATGCGGCTCGTCGTTTCGTCAGAACCTTCCCACAGAGGTCGAGGGCCAGCACCGGTATCGCTATACGCGCCAAGTCTTGGCGCGGCCGGCGCCCGGCAAGAACATGTGGGAGTTGAGCGCAACCATCTCGTGGGTCCAGGAGCGGCAGCAGCGCAGTGTAACGCTGACGACCCTGCGGTATATCTCCATCGCGTGCGAGTTCGTCGGCCAGTGACCCGGTTGTCCGTTTCACCAGGGGCCACGCAGCGCGTCCTGTCCGGCAAACGCGGAGAGGCCGGAGTCGCGCTGATCGTCGTGCTGATTCTCCTGCTCACGGTCGCCGGAGCATCGGCGGGCTTCATCTGGTTTATGAACCAGCAACAGACCCGCGCCGGCGGGCGTCTTCGGGCGGCGGCGGCCATGGCGATTGCAGAGGCGGGAGTGTACAGAGCTCTTGCGGTGCTCGAGTCGGTCACTCCGGACGGTCGGTCCCCGGGCCGCACCTGGCGGCCCGCCGCGCACACCGAGCCAATGACCGTTGGATCGCTGACCGGCCGATTTACCCTCGCCCTCGCCGATGGCCCGGGCGGCGCGATCGTGATTACCAGCGCGGGCGAGGTGGCCGGGGGGCACCGGCGCGTGCGGGCGCGCGTGTATCTCGCTTCATCGGCGCTGCTGGCGGCGCTGCACGGCGACGGCATCGTGCGTTTCGAGCAGCGCCCCGCCGAAGCATTCTTGCTTCCCTATGGCGCCGGGATCGGAGATCGTCCGTGGATCCACGTCGCCGCCGGAAAGGAGATCTGGTTTGCCACCACCGCGGTCTCGATCAATGACCGCTCCGCATCTGCCGTGGTCGCGCCCGGACCCGTTGACGCGCCGGATGCCGCGCCGCTCCGTCCCGAGCCCGTCCGCCTGCTGACCTCGCGGGCCGGTGAGGTCACGCTGGGCCCTGACCACAAGCGCGTGGACATTCAGCAGTTGCGCAACGCGGGTGTCCATGTCGAAGGCGTGGTCCTGCGAACGGCGGCGTTCCCCCGGTCGCCCGATGTGGATCGAACGTTTTTTCAGCGGCAGGCCTCGGCGAACATCGGCAACGCCGCTCTCAACGAAGCCGCGGGCAGGCACCATACCGACAGCGAGCTCGCCCGAAAGCAGGACAGCCTGTATTCGCGCGCGCACTTCGACAAGGTTCAGGCGTTCTTGCGGGTCGGACTCGCACCGCCCTTGTTCCATGGGGTGGTGTACGTCGAGGGCGGCGTGGTGCTCCGCGAGGGCGAGCGCATGGAGGTTCGCGACGGTGCAGTGATCACCGACAGCACGATACACATCGGCCACGGCGCTGCACTGCAGGTGACGCACACGGCGCCCACGCGTACGCTGCCGGGGATCATCGTGCTGGACAACGGCGGCATTACCGTGACACAGGGCGCCCGGCTGCGCGCGCACGGCCTCGTGTACACCAGCCGGCTGTTTGACGTGGGACAAGGCGGGCACGTCGATGTGGTCGGTGCGGTGCTGTCCGGGGATCCCGATTTGAGCTTCCGCAATTTCGCCGCCACGGTGGTCATTCGCTACGATCCGGCCGTGCTGGGCACGCCGGGCCTGCGCGTCTCCTCACCCACCGACGGACAGCCGGCCGAGGTGGCCTGGGTCGCGGCCTGGGAGGAACTTCCTTAAACCTTCTCACAAGCTTCCAAAGGATTCTGGATTATGCCAGCGAATGGTGCTGGGCATTCCCGCTCGATTTCGCCCTGCCGTTTCGTGCCCGAGGGGCGGCAGGAACTCCATAGAGGGGGTGGTGCCCGGATGCCCCGGCGGATCCTTACGGCCGCTGTCGTTACGCTCCTGATTGCCGCAGGAGCGCTCCCTGTACGCGCGCAGTCTTTGTCCTCTGCCGAAGTGGCGAGCGCATACTTCATCCAGCTCGAAGGCGCGCCGGTTGCCGCGCTCCGGCGCGGCACGCCTGCCAGCGCCGTCGCCGGTCAGCTGGCCAGGCTGGCCCGGGAACGTCAGGACTTCCGCCGCAATGCCCGCGCCGCAGGCGCCGCGTTCAGAGAGCGCCAATCGTTCCACACGCTGTTCAACGGCCTCTCGGTTGACGCGTCGCCCGCGCAGGTCACCGCCCTCGCCCGGGTGGCCGGCGTGCGCGCGGTGTTTCCGGTTCTCAGGCACTCGCTCCCGCCGACTACGACCTCGACGAGCGACCCGCAACTCCAGACCGCCCTGGCCATGACCGGAGCGGATGTCGTGCAGTCCGAGTTGGGTCTGAGCGGGTTCGGCGTCAAGGTGGCCGTGATGGACACCGGCATAGACTACGACCACCCGGACCTCGGGGGTCCCGGTCCGTTCCCCACCGAGCGCGTCATCACAGGCTTTGACTTCGTGGGTGACAACTTCGACGCCGGCGGCCCCCCGGCGCAACAGATTCCCAAACCAGATCCCGATCCCGATGACTGCAACGGCCACGGAACGCATGTCGCCGGCATCGTCGGGGCCCGCGCCGCCGGCACCCCAGGGGCCACCGGCGTGGCGCCATGGGTCCAGTTTGGCGCGTACAGGGTCTTCGGGTGTGACGGCTCGACGTTCTCCGACATCATGATCGCGGCTATGGAGATGATCCTGGGCGACGGCATGGATGTCCTGAACATGAGCATCGGCTCGGCCCGCCAGTGGCCGCAGCACCCGACGTCCGTCGCGAGCGATATCCTGGTTGAGAACGGGGTTGTGGTCGTCGCGTCGTTCGGCAACAGCGGCACCGAGGGACTCTACAGCGGCGGCTCGCCGGGTCTCGGGAGCAAGGTCATCGGCGTTGGCTCGGTGGACAACACCCACATCAACGCGCTGTCGTTCAACGCCAACCCGGGCGGCAGGCAAGTCGCGTACATCCCGCTGGCCACGACGCCCGATCCGCCGACGAGCGGCACCTCCGCGGAGGTCGTCTTCGTCGGCCAGGGATGCCTGGCGGACCCCTACCTGGTCGATCCCCGCGGGAAGGTCGCGCTGATCGTCCGCGGTGTGTGCACATTCAATGAGAAGTACCAGCGGGCGTTTGCGGCCGGGGCCTCCGGCGTGATCATCCACAACAACACGCCCGGCCTGTTCTCCGGCGGCGGAGTCACGCCCCGGGCCATCTTTGGCGTCGGCATCTCCCAGGCCGACGGCACGCACATTCGAGGCTTGACCGGATCCGTCACCGTCACCTGGACCGCAGTACGGATCAACGCCCCCAACCCGACCGGCGGCGTGTCGTCCTCGTTCACCTCCTACGGGCTCAGCCCCGACCTGGCCGTCAAGCCGGACATCACGGCCCCCGGCGGGCTGATCAGATCGACGTATCCGCTCGAGCTAGGAGCATATCGGACGATCAGCGGCACCTCGATGTCCTCGCCGCACGTGGCGGGCGCCGTAGCGCTGCTGCTCGAGGATTCGCCCGGATTCCCGACCGAACTCGTGCGCGACAAGTTGATGAACAACGCCTCGCCCATCCTCTGGTTTGGCAACCCGGGGTTGGGATTCCTGGACAACGTGCACAGACAGGGCGCGGGACTGCTGAACATCTCGCAGGCTGTCCGCAAGAACCGCCTGGTCACGCCAGGCAAGCTCGCATTGGGCGAGGGTACAGGGCCGGTGACCAAGCGCCTGACCATTCACAACGGCGACAACATTGAGCTCACATTCGACCTGTCGCACAGGGCGGCGCTGGCGACCGGGCCCAACACGTTCGTTCCAGCGTTCTTCAACGCGCCGGCGTCGGTGTCGTTCAGCGCCTCCTCCGTTGCGGTCCCCGCAGGGAGCAGCCGGACGGTGGACGTGACGATCACGCCGAATGCGGCGCTGGCCGACCGCAGCCTCTATGGCGGCTATATCGTCCTGACGCCGCGCGAGGGTGGATCCAGGCCGCGGATGGTGGTCCCCTATGCCGGCTTCAAGGGCGACTACCAGTCTATCCAGGCGCTGGTCCCGACGACAAACGGGCGGGTGCCGTGTCTGGCGAAGGTGCGCTCGCTGCCGTTCAACGATGGCCAATGCGTACCGCCAGGGGCGCCAGAGGTGACCTTCAACCCCAAGGAGGAACCGCTGTTCATCTTCGTCCACCTCGACCACCAGGTACAGCGCTTGGTGATCGAGGTCTTTACTCATCCCAACGGCTTGCCCATCGGCCGGGTCTTCAGGCAGGATTTCCTGCCCAGAAACGCTTCGCGCAGCTCCTTCTTCGTCCTCGCCTGGGATGGGCGCGACCCCGACGGGAAACTCGTCCCGGACGGCTTCTACAGGGTGCGAACCACGATCCAGAAGGCGCTGGGCGATCCTCTCAACCCGGCGCACTTCGAAAGCCACACGTTTTCGCCGCCAGTGCGCGTACTGACCGCGCCGGCACCTTAGGGCGCCCGGCCGCATGCGAGTGTCGGGGGCGGGGAGCAATCCCCGCCCCCACTTCGTTTCATCAACGGCGACTAAAGGTCGTTACGGGTACAGTCGATTGAGCAGCCGCGGGAACGGAATCGCCTCCCGCACGTGCTCGATCCCGCACAGCCAGGCGACCGTGCGCTCGATGCCGATGCCGAACCCCGAATGCGGCACCGACCCATACCGGCGGAGATCCAGATACCATTGGTAGGTCTTCTTGGGGAGGTTGTGCTCGGCCAGCCGCCGCTCCAGCAGCGCGAGATCGTGGATGCGCTCGCCGCCGCCGATGATCTCTCCGTAGCCCTCGGGCGCCAGCAGGTCGGCGCCCAGCACGACCTCCGGCCGCTGCGGGTCCGGCTGCATGTAGAATGCCTTGCACTGCGCCGGATAGCGATGCACGAAGACCGGGCGGTCGAAATGCTCGGAGACGGCGGTCTCCTCGTCCCCGCCCAAGTCCTCTCCCCAGGGAACGGCTTTGCCCTTCTCGGCGAGCAGGCGTAACGCGTCATCGTAGGAGATGCGGGGAAACGGCGCCACCACGCGTTCCAGCGGTGTGATATCGCGCTCGAGCGTCGCCAGCTCCGCGCGGCAACGCTCGAGCACACGCGCGACCACGCTGGCGACAAATGCCTCCGCGAGCACCATGTACCCCTCGAAGTCGAGGTAGGCCGCCTCGGGCTCGAGCATCCAGAACTCGATCAGGTGCCGGCGGGTCTTGCTCTTCTCGGCGCGAAAGGTCGGACCGAAGCAGTAGACGCGTCCGAAGGCCATGGCCGTGGCTTCGTTGTACAACTGCCCCGACTGTGTCAGGTAGGCGGTCCCCAGGTCGAAGTACTCTGTCCCAAACAGCGTTGTCGTCCCTTCGACGGCCGCGGGCGTGAGGATAGGTGTATCGACACGGAGGTACCCGCGGCTATCCAGAAAGTCGGTCATCGCGCGGATGATCTCGGCGCGCACACGCAGCAGAGCGTGCTGCCGGGTGCTGCGGAGCCACAGGTGGCGGTGGTCCATGAGGAACTCAACGCCGTGCTCTTTTGGCGTGATCGGATACGGCTCGGCCTGCTGCACGACGACCAGACGCGTCACGCTCAGCTCGACGCCGCCCGGTGCCCGCGCATCTTCGCGCACGACGCCGGTGACGATGATGCTGCTCTCCTGCGAGAGGCGGTCGGCGACCGCGAAGGTGTCCTCGGACGCCTGCGGCCTGGCGACGACGGCCTGCACGATGCCCGTGCCGTCGCGCACCAGGAGGAACTGGACCTTGCCACTGCTCCGCCGATTGTACAGCCAACCGCACAGCTCGACCCGGCGTCCCGCGAAATCTCGGAGTCTGTCGATGGACACGCGCACGGATTCGTCGGTCATGGCCCCTCCGATCGGGGTAGGAGGCCGCGGCGAGATGCGGAATGTCCCGACGGCATGAGCGCGGCGTCCGTCCTGATGATCTTCGACTTCGACAACACGTTGATCGACTCGAAGATCGACTTCATCGAGCTGCGCGGGGCGCTGATCGACCTCTGGGCGTCGGCGGCCCCGCTGCCGGATACGCGGGACGCGCTGCTACGTCTGCCGATCCGCGACATCGTCGAGCAGGCGCTCGCGGCATCGCCCGCGCTGACCGACGCGGCATGGGCAACGATCGAGGCCTACGAGACCGCGGGATTGGACGGCGCCCCGGCGATGCCGCACGCGCGGCCCGTGCTGGAGAGTCTTGCCGGGCGCGGCATCCGACTCGCCGTGCTGACGAACAATACCAGGCCCGCGACCATCCGCCTGCTGGAGAGCCTGGACCTCGCGCCGCTGATCGAGCTGACGATCACGCGTAGCGATGCGTCCGCGCTCAAACCGGATCCCGCGGGCGTGCGTCTGATTCTCGATCGCCTTGGACCGACCGGCGCGGTCTATCTCGTTGGGGATTCCTGGATCGATGCCCTGGCGGCGGAGGCGGCGGGCATCCGGTTCATTGGCGTCGGCGCTCGGCAGGCGGAGGTCGAAGCCCGTGGCATCCGCCCGTGGGCGTGGGTCAGCGACCTGCGCGCGCTGCTGGACCTCGATCTGTGCCCCTAGGCGTTTCGCGCCAAGGCGCCGCAGAACAGCCGCGGCTACCAGAGGTGCGCGAACTTGCGCGAGAACCGTTCTTCGAGTTGCTCGCGGTTGAGGTGGTAGACCGGGCACTCCCGCAACATGCAGACGTGCAGCGCCTGGTTGCAGTAGGCGTCCGGAACCTCCCAGCATCTCCGGCTGATGTAATACGCGGTGCAAACCCCCCTCCGTGTGTGCACCCCACTGGCCTCCACGGCCGGGGGCATGTGGGGTGCGATCGCCGAGCCCGGCCCGACGGAGGGCGCCGACCCAGGCCGCACGAGCCGCAACACCGGTTTGATCTCGGAGGACGCGGACGCGGTCGCGTCGCGCGATTCGATCACCGGCGGTGGGGGCGCGCTGTCTACCAGCTCGCCCATCTCGCGTGATGCGGTCTCGATCAGGTCCCTAACGCCGCGCCGGAGCTCCTCGCGCCCGCTTGGCATGAGCGATCACCTCTTGAGCCAGATTCATGTATTCTTTCGCGCCCCGCGACTCCGGATTGCGGAGAAAGAGCGGGACGCCGGCCATCGACGACTCCACGAGTTTGATGTTGAAGTGAATCGTCGTCTGATACACCTTGTTCGGGAAGAAGTCGTGGATGCCGGCAACGATCTCCTTGCTAATCGCCGTGCGCGAGTCGTGCATCGTGGGCAGGACGCCCAGGACCTCGATCTGATAGCCGATCCCTTCCTGAATCATCTTGAGCGTCCTGAGCAACGCCCGCATCCCCACCAGCGCGTAGTAGTGCGTCTGGATGGGGATGATGATCCCGTCGCTGGCCACCAGCGCGTTGACGGTCAGCAGGCCCAGAGACGGCGGGCTGTCGATGATGATGAACTCGTACCGGTCGCGCACCGGCGACAGGCGCCGACGCAGCGTCGTCTCGCGTCCGATCTGCGCGGCCAGTTCGAGCTCCACCGCGGCCAGGTCGATCGACGCGGGAGCGACATCGAGCTTCTTGTCGACCGTGGGGAAGACGATCGAATCCACCGGCATCCCGTCGTGCTCGGGGCCGACCATCACGTGGTAGATCGTCCGGTCCACCGTGCCGGGATCGAGCCCGACCCCAAGGGTGGCGTTCGCCTGGGGATCGAAGTCGATCAACAGCGTCTTGTGCCCGCTGGCGGCGAGGGAGGCGGCAAGGTTGACGGCCGTGGTCGTCTTGCCACAGCCGCCCTTCTGGTTGACCATCCCGATGACCAAGGCCTCGCCGCTCACACGTGCTCCTCCACCTCGGGCGCGGCGCCTCGCGCCTGGCCCTGGCTGTTCGACCCGACAGGAACCTTCTCCTTGTTCGGGTATTATTTAGGCAGAGCCCTGGGGCGGGCCAAAGCCGAAGTCGAGGTGGGAGAAATGCGGGTCACGCTGAGCGTCATCAAAGCAGATATCGGAGCGATCGGCGGCCACACGGTACCAAGCCCAGAGATTATAGCGATCGCCCGCGAGCGCATCGGCGACGCCAAAGGTTCCCTCCTCATCGACGCGTTCGTGTGTCACACCGGCGACGACATCGCGTTTATCATGACCCATACCAACGGCGTCGAGAACTCACGCGTCCATCAGCTGGCCTGGGACACCTTCCTGGCCTGCACCGACAAGGCCAAGGCGCAGGGCCTCTACGGCGCGGGGCAGGATCTGTTGAAGGACGCCTTCTCAGGGAACGTCCGCGGCATGGGTCCGGGGTCGGCCGAGATGGAGTTCACCGAGCGGCCCAACGAAGCCATCATGGTGCTGCTCGGAGACAAGTGCGGTCCGGGTGCCTTCAGCCTGCCCCTCTACCTGTCGTTCGCCGATCCGATGTATTCGCCTGGGCTGCTCATCTCCGAGGGTCTCCACGACGGCTTCACATTCCACATCCTGGACATGGATCATGCCGAAGGCGACCGCGTCATCGCGCTCGACGCTCCCGAGCGGCTCTACGACATCGCGGCGCTGCTCCGCGACACGAACCGGTTCGCCATCAGGTCGATCTGGTCACGCAAGTACCCCGATGAGCAGGCCGTAGCCGTTGGCACCGAGCGTCTGCGAAACATCGCGGGGAAATACGTGGGGAAGGACGACCCGCCTGCGGTCGTCCGCACGCAGAAGATCTTCCCCGCGACCGAGGAGTTTGGCCCGCCGTTTGCGATCAACGCGTTCGTCGGAGGCGACACCCGCGGCAGTCACAACCTGCCGTTCATGCCGGTGCCGATGAACACGGCCGCGTCCACGTTCTTCTGCATTCCGATGGTCTCGGCGCTGGGGTTCTCCATTCACGAGGGGCTGCTCACCGGCCCGAGCGATCTGTTCGCCGATCCGTTCTGGTATCACGTCCGCGAGCGGGCGGCCGCCAAGGCCATCGACATGCGGCGGCAGGGCTTCTTCGAGCCGGCGATGCTCCCGTACAGCGAGCTGGAGTACGGCGGGATCGTCACAAGGCTCAACCGCCTGGAGAAAGATTTCAAGGTGAGCACCGCGGCCAAGGTCGCCGGGGATGGCGACGGCGCCAAGCAGCCGGCCAAGAAGCGCAAGTAGCAGAAGGAACTCGGTCCGGACCGAGTACCAGTCAAAACGGCGTCCGCGGTCAAGAACAGGACGCGATCCTTCAGGGCCTCGTCACTGGGATGGGCGGCCAAGAGCCCAGCCAGGTGCCGCACCAGCCTGCCGATGTCGTGCTGTGAAATGGTCCGGGAGTGAATCAGCACAATACCCCAATGCGTCCGCCGATCCTCAGCCCACTGCCGTGAGAGAGAAATAAAGTCCCGCAGGTTGCACGAGACGAGCGCGCGTCCCTGACGTGCGGCAGCCTCGAGTTGCTCGGCGTCGTCACGACCCCAGGCCCAACGCTGCTCTTGTTCCTGAACGGCGGCCACATCGTGGCCCATCTGTCTGAGCTGCCGGGCGACCTCGGCCGAGATCATCTCGTCGAGCCACAGCCGCACTGGCTAGACGGTAGTCGGTGGCCCAGGTGCGAGATGAGGATAGAGCCGCTGCCACTCGTCAATCGGTCGCTCGTTCTCGGCGATCAGGCGGTCGATCTCTTCAGAATGAGCGTGAGAGTACTGCAGCGCCACGTCGAGCTGCCCCGGTATGAGATGAGTGAGCACCCGGAGCGTTCGCGCCTTGTCTTCGCCGCCCTCCAGATGAACAGCTACAACCTCCCACACATCCGGGCCACCCTCAAGGCGAGCCCGGCGGTCACCCACAGGACCCGCGAAGACGATGCCGGGATGCTGTCGCATTCGTAATGCCTCCTCCGCCGCCTCGCCGACCACAGAGCCCAGGGACCTGGAAGTGCGCCGCGCCAGATCCTTAAACGACTCCATGGCGGCCCTACTTAATCGAACGGTCACACCCTGCGTCTTTGCAGGGGGCAACAACCCTAGTTTTCTGTGCACTCCAGGCGCATAGTACTTGACGTCTTCTCTCAACTCGTCGATTGACTTCGTCACACCGTCTTTCTCGCCGAGCGCCTGAATTCCCCCAGCAGCCTCGTCGAGAGTGACCTCCCCACGCACGTGCCTCGCCAGAATCGCCTGGACATCTTCCCTGCTCCAAAATCCACGCCTGGCCCTGGCCATCACGCTGTCCGCCTCTGTCTCAAGATCACGCCTCAGCCAATTACATTGTAATACGCGTAATATGAACAGTCAATATCGTCGCCCCTAGTGCGCTGCTTGGCGGGCCGTGCGAGGCTTCCAAATAACACCAGAGGCATCACAGGCAAGTGCGGCCAAGGCCCAGGGTGAGCCCCGGGCGTAAGGCTACCAGCTCTGCGCGTCGATTGCCCTGCTTAGCCGCGCGGTGATCAGTGCGCTCAGTGTTTCTCGCCGCCGGGTTCCTCCGGCTTCTTCAACATCTTCCCGTCGACGAACCGGACCAGACTCGGCCACATCGAACCGATCATGCCGCCGACAGCGATCATGAAGGCCATGCCCCAGAGGAAGAATCCCAGGTAGTCGCGTTCGGACATGCTACTCTCCCGCGCGCCCGGTGCCGCGCTGTTCATGCGGTTCTGCGGTGGCGGAAACCTCTCCTTCAGGAAAGCGCGCGCGGATCCAGGCGCGGGCCTCCTCCCGGGTTGTGAACTCCTCCTCGGCCTGAGCGACCTCCGCCGCTTCCAGCATCTCCGCAAAGCGCGGGCTCGGGGGATACCCCAGCGCGATCAGATCGTCACCGGTCAGCAGACGCGGCGGCGGCTCAGCGGACATGCCGCGGCGCGCCTGCACGACCCACTCATAGGTCGCCAAGTTGCGGTGGCTGGCCAGGCAGTCCACGCGGTGAAGTTCGAGTAAATCGTCGATCTCGGCGCGGCGTAAGAAGCGTGCGGCGCGCCCTGGGCGCATCGCGGGCAGGTCGCCGATGCGGAGGTGATCGGCCACGAGCGTGACGATCGCCCGCGTATCCGCGGCTGAAAACCGCAGCCGCTGACAGATGGCTTCGGCCATCGCCGCTCCTACGGCCGGGTGGTTGTGGAAACGGATGCGATCGGACACCGAAAAGGTCGGCGGCTTGCCGACATCGTGCAGCAGCACCGCCATGGCCAGGACGGGTGACGGCTCCTCCAGATATTCCAGCGCCAGGACCGTGTGGGTCAGGACATCGCCTTCGGGATGAAACTCCGGCGGCTGGGGAACGCCCCGCATCGCAGGCACCTCGGGGAGAACCACGCGCAGCAGTCCGGTGGACTCGAGCAGGCGGACCCCGGCCGCGCGCCCCGGCGCGACGAGCAGGCGCACGAGCTCGTCGCGGATGCGCTCCGCGCTGACGCCGGCAACCTGCGGGGCCAGCGCCGTGATCGCATCCAGGGTCGGCGGGTCGATCGCGAACTCGAGCTCGGCGGCGAAGCGGATGGCGCGGAGCATCCGGAGGCGGTCTTCGAGGAAGCGCTCGGTGGGATCGCCGACGGTCCGTATCACGCGCCGCTCGAGGTCGGCGCGACCGCCGACATGATCGATGACGGCATCGGCCACGGGATCGTAGAGCAGCGCATTCACCGTGAAGTCGCGCCGCATCACATCTGACCGGGCGTCGCTGAATTCCACGAAGGACGGGCGGCGCCCGTCCAGGTACGGCCCTTCGCGACGAAAGGTCGCCACCTGGTACGGATGGCCGTCGAGCACGACCGCCACGACCCCGAACTCCGCGCCCACCGGTACGGTCCGTTCGAACAGCGCGGCCGTGGCTTCAGGCGGGGCCGCGGTGACGATGTCGACATCCTTGGGTGGCCGGCCGATCAGCAGGTCGCGCACGATGCCGCCAACCAGGTAGGTTTCCCACCCGGCCGCGCGCAGCCGGCGAACGATCTCCAGGCCAGGCCTGAAGTGCTCGGGGACGACGAGCAGACAGTTACCCTTCCGGGCGCTCCTCGCCGCGATTCTGGTACTCGCGGGCCTTTTCCTCAAAGGTCTCGCGGCCGCGCTCGATGACCTCGCGGATGCGGGATGCGCTCTCGTCGAACTTCGATTTGCTGCGTTGTGCCATGTCATCCGCGGCGATGCGGACCTTTTTGAGGACCTCGTCGGCGCGTTCCCGGGCGCGCTCCCGCGCCTCCTCCGCCGAGTCCGCCAAGCGGTCGCGGGTCTCTTCGCCCGTGCGGGGCGCGAACAGCAGCGCAAGCGCGGTCCCAAGCAACCCACCAAGGATGAAGCCTGCTACGAAGTCGGAGCGGTTCGCCATCGGTCTCATCTCCTCACATGGTCACTCAGAGTTCTGTTCCCCACTCTCTATGATGATACCCCCGCCGAGAACTCGCTCGTCATCATAGAAGGCCACCGCCTGCCCGGGCGCCGCCGCGCGCTGCACAGAGGCGAATGTCACGTCGACGGTGCCGTTCGGCAGCACCGTCAGGGTCGCGGGGACATCGGCCGCCGCATGTCGGATCCGCACGGTCACCTGGGCACCCGCGAGCGGGTAGCCACCCGGTCGCGGGTCCGGAACGATCCAGCTTACCCGGTCGAGCCGGACGCGTGTGCGGAGCAGATCGGAGCCAGCGCCGACGACGAGCGTGTTGCGGACGGCGTCGATGTCGACGACGTACTGGGGCGCGGTCCCGGTCAGACCCAGCCCGCGACGCTGCCCGACCGTGTACCTCGCGATGCCGTCGTGCGTCCCCACGACCGCGCCCGTTCGATCAACGATCGGTCCCGGGCGCGCGGCCTGCGGCCGGCGCGCGGTGACCAGATCGCCGTAGTGTCCCGCAGGGACGAAGCAGATCTCCTGGCTGTCGGGCTTGTCGGCCACCGGGAGTCCAAAGCGGCGCGCGAGCGCCCGAATCTCGTCCTTGCGGTAGTCGCCGACCGGAAACCGCACGCGGCTCAGTTGCGCCTGCGTGAGCCCGTAGAGCACGTAGGACTGATCCTTGATGGGATCGGCGGCGCGCAGGAGCACGAACCGTCCGGTCGCCGCGTCGCGGTCGATGCGGGCGTAGTGACCGGTGGCCAGGGCCTCGCAGCCGAGACCTTCCACTCTGTCGAGCAGCACTTTGAACTTGATCGCTTGATTGCAGGCGATGCAGGGATTGGGCGTGCGCCCCTTGGCGTACTCATCGCAGAAATAGTCGATGACCGCGCGCTCAAACTCCTCACGGAGATTGAGGACGTAGTGACGAATCTCCAGGGCACGTGCGGTCGCGCGCGCGTCGTCGATCGCGCCGATCCCGCAGCAGGTCTGGACGTTGCCCTCGGGCTCCTGCAGCCACGACGGCCAGAGGTTCATCGTCAGCCCAATGACCTCGTGTCCCTGCTCGACGAGCAGGGCGGCGGCCACCGCGCTGTCGACTCCGCCGCTCATCGCGACGGCGATCTTCGCCATCAGGTCATCACCAACACGCGATCGTTAAAATGACGCCCTGATCGTAACAGGCCTGCCGCAGAAGTGTCTACAGAATCACCGCTTCTTCTTTGGAGGTGGAGCCTCTTCCGGAGGTGCAGTCTCCGCCGCCGGGTCGTCAGGCGGGGGGCCCCACCACTCAGCAAGACGGCGGCGCACAGCGTCCTCAGCGCCGTGCGTCGTGGGGCGGTAGTACCGGCGCCCTTCGAGCGCCGGCGGCCGGTACTCTTGCGGGACGAAGCCGCCCGGGTGGTCGTGCGGATACTGATAGCCGACACCATGCCCCAGCCGCCGCGCGGCCTGCGGATGGCTCGCATCCCGCAGGTGTCTGGGCACCGGGTCGGCGCGGCGCTCCTCGACGTCGCGCATGGCGTCGCCGATCGCCCGCACGACCGCGTTGCTCTTCGGCGCCGTCGCGATGTAGATGGCCGCCTCCGCCAATGGGATGCGGGCCTCGGGCAGACCGACGTACTCGACGGCATGCGCGGCGGCCGTGGCCACAACCAGCGCCATCGGATCGGCCATCCCGACATCCTCGGCCGCGTGCACGACCATGCGGCGCGCGATGTACCTGGCATCTTCCCCGTTCGCGATCATCCGGGCCAGCCAGTACACCGCCGCATCGGGGTCCGACCCCCGCAAACTCTTGATGAACGCAGAGATCGTATCGTAGTGGGCGTCTCCTTCCCTGTCGTACAGCAGGGCCCGACGCTGGCTGGCGTCAACGGCCACGGTCGTGGTGATGCGCCGTCTGCCGTCGACCTGCGGCGCCACCGCGGCCGCGGCCTCCAGAACATTGAGCGCCACCCGGGCATCGCCGTTGCTGATCGTGATCAGGTGGGCCATCGCATCGGGATCGACGTCCACGCGCGCCTCGCCGAGCCCGCGAGGCTCGGTCACCGCGCGCGTGAGGATCGTCCGTATCGCCTCATCGTCGAGCGGCTCGAGCTGAGCCACCCTGGACCGCGACACGAGGGTCGCGTTGACTTCGTAGAAGGGGTTCTCGGTCGTGGCGCCGATCAGGATGACCGTGCCGTCCTCGACGTGAGGCAGAAGCACGTCCTGCTGCGCCTTGTTGAACCGGTGGATCTCGTCGATGATCAGCAGCGTCCGTTTCTGGTGAAACTTCCGGCGGTCGCGAGCCTCCGCGATGATCCGCTTCAGGTCCGCGACCCCCGCGGTCACCGCGTTCACATGCTCGACGTGTGAGCGCGTCGAGGCCGCCACCAGATGCGCGAGCGAGGTCTTGCCGGTTCCCGGAGGGCCAAAGAGGATCAGGCTGTGGACCTGGTCGGCTTCGATCGCCGCGCGCAACGCCCGGCCGGGACCGACCAGACGCTCCTGTCCCACGAACTCGTCCAACGCCTGCGGCCGCATGCGGGCGGCAAGCGGCGTCGTCGTGCTGGGTTCTCCGGTGTGTTCGAACAGGGCCACCACGCCTATCGTAGCATGCCGCCCATGGCCCAAGACGAAAGGCACGCACGGAAAGCCGACGGGCGGCCGCGGGAAGCCCGCCGACCGCCCATCCACATTCGTCCTCCGCCGTGCCGTACGGGACGAAGCTCCCAAACCCTGCGTCGCAGGTGGGTGCCCTCCCAGCCGCTCAGGCTAGCCAGCGTTTACTGCCCGCCAGCCCTGCCTTGGCCGCCGGAGCCGGGGCTCCCGGAACTTAGGTGTTGGATCGGAGCTTCCGGCCCGCCTCGAACACGGCAGAGAACCCTGCTGGTACTATGTGTACCCTGTCCTGGGTACTTCGAGCCGCCGGCCTCTCAGTCCTCTACGACGCGGATGTGCAACTCCCGCAGCAGGTCGGCATCAACCGCGCTCGGGGCGCCGGTTAGCAGGTCAGTCGCGCTCGCGGTCTTCGGAAACGCAATGACCTCTCGAATCGTGGTCTCCCCGGCCAGAAGCATCACGAACCGGTCCAGTCCGAGCGCGATCCCCCCGTGGGGTGGAGCCCCGTACTGCAGCGCATCGAGGAGGAATCCAAATCGCTCCTGGGCCTGCTCGGGCGCGATCCCGAGCAGGCGGAAGATCTGCTCTTGCAGCGCCCGCTCGTGGATGCGGACGCTGCCTCCACCCAATTCGGTGCCGTTGAGCACCAAATCATGGGCCTTGGCGCGCGCCCTATCGGGCGCGGAATCGAGGAGCGGCCGGTCCTCATCCACGGGCGCGGTGAAGGGATGATGGACGGCGACGAAACGGCGCTCCTCCTGATTGTACTCGACCAGCGGGAAGCCCGTGACCCACACGAAGCGCAGCGCGCCGTCGTCGCGCCGCAGGCCGAACCGTTCGGCCACATCGAGGCGCAGCCGGCCCAGCGTCTCGGCCGCGACGCGCGCGTCGCCGGCGACAAACAGCAGCAGATCCCCCTCGCGGGCGCCGGTCCGCTCGCTCATCGCCGCGAGCACGCCTTCCGGCAGATGCGCGGCAAACGCGCCCCGCGGCCCACCGGGGGTGAGCGCGAGCGTCGCCAGTCCCGGCGCGCCCGCCGCCCGCGCAACTTCAGTAAGAGCGTCTATCTCGCGTCGCGTGGCCCCCGCGCGCCCCGGCACGCGCAGCGCGCGTAGCACTCCGCCACCCGATGTCGCCTGCGCAAACCGGTTCACGCCGCTGTCCGCGGCCAGATCGGTCAGGTCGACAATCTCCAGATCCACCCGGAGGTCGGGCTTGTCGGAACCAAACCGCAGCATGGCCGCCTCGTACGACAGCCGGGGAAATGGCCGGGCGACCGTAACACCCAGCACCCGCTCCAAAACGGCGCCGGTCATCTCTTCGGTCACATCCAGGATGTCGGACTGTTCTACAAAGCTCATCTCGATGTCGATCTGGGTGAACTCGGGCTGGCGATCGGCGCGCAGGTCCTCGTCGCGGAAACACCGAGCGATCTGGAAGTAGCGGTCGACGCCCGCCACCATGAGGAGCTGCTTGAACAGTTGCGGTGACTGCGGCAGGGCGTAGAACTTTCCGGCGTGCAGCCGGCTCGGCACGAGGAAGTCGCGCGCGCCTTCGGGCGTGCTCCGGATGAGCATCGGCGTCTCGACTTCGATGAAGCCGAGCCGGTCGAGGGTCTCGCGCGTCGCCATCGCCACTCGGTGCCTGAACTCGAGGTTGCGGTACATCCGGGGACGCCGGAGGTCGAGGAACCGGTACCGAAGGCGCAGGGCTTCGTCGACGCCGGCGTCGTCAGCCGGCGCAAACGGCGGTGTCAGCGCCGGCACAACCACGTCGACGGTGCGTGCCCGCACTTCGATCTCTCCGGTCGCCAGACGAGGGTTGACCGTGCCGGCCGGCCGCCGTTCTACACGGCCGTCGACACCGACGACGAACTCCGCGCGCACTGTCTCGGCGGCCCTCGCCGCCTCGGAGGCTTCCTCGGGGTTGATCACGACCTGCACGATGCCCGTGCGGTCCCGCAGATCGAGGAAGATCAGGCCGCCCAGATCGCGGCGTCGATGCACCCACCCGGCCAGGCGGACGTCGGCCCCGACGTGCTCTGCGCGGAGGATGCCACATGCATGGGTGCGCATGCGCCGGCTCCCGCTACGGCGTCAGCCGGCGGCGATCGCGCGGGAAGAGCGTCGCCCACCGGATGTTCTGAATCCCGCACAGTTGAGCCGTGAGTCGCTCCAGCCCGATGGCAAAGCCGCCGTGCGGCGGCATGCCGCAGGCGAACGCCTCCAGATAGCCGGAAAACGGGTCCGGGGCGAGCCCGCGGCGCGCCATGCTTGCCAGAAGTTGCGCGTGATTGTGGATGCGCATCCCTCCGGTCGTGACCTCGAGGCCGCGGAAGAGAAGATCGAAGGAGAGCGTCGCGCCAGGGTTCTCCGGATCGGGCAGCGCGTAAAACGGACGGGCCGCGGCCGGATAGTGCGTCACGAAGACGAAATCGTGCCCTTCGTCGGCCATCTGCTGCCCCAGGATCCGCTCGCCCTCGGGATCCAGATCGTCGTCGGGCGCATACGACCGCCCCGCGCGGCCAAGACGGCGCCGCGCCTCCGCGAGGTGCACCCGAGGGATGCGCGTGATCGAGGGCAGGGTCACGCCCAGCGCATCGAGCGCATCACCGGCCCCGGCGCCGACGGACTGCAGCATCGCGGCGAGCAGTTCGGTCTCCAGCTCGAGGAGTCCGTCCAGGTCGGTGAACCCCATCTCGACATCCAGGCTGGTGTACTCGTTGAGATGCCGGGTCGTTTCGTGCGGCTCGTTGCGGTAGACCGGCCCGACCTCGAAGACGCGCTCGAACGCGCCCACGCAGATCTGTTTGTACAGCTGCGGACTCTGTGCGAGAAAGGCGGGACGCTCGCCATAGTCCACCCTGAACACATTTGCGCCGCCCTCGGTTGCCGCGGCGACAAGTTTGCTCGTGTGGATCTCGGTGAACCCCTGGACATCGAGATGCCGGCGGAAGCCGGCAACGAGTGCCGAGACGATCCGAAAGAGGCTGCGCACGGACGGATGGCGCAGGCTCAGCGAGCGGTGGTCGAGCACCGTCTCCAGACTGGCCGCCAGCGCCGGCTTGCTGATGTCAAACGGCAGGGGCGCGGCAGGACTCGCCAGGACCGTGATCTCCTCGGTTGCGATCTCCACTCCCCCCGGAGCCCGCTCGTCGTGTTGCGCGCGCCCAAAGACCTCCACGATGGATTCCAGCGGCAGGTCGTCCTTGCCGCGGGTCACGACCTGAATCGTTCCCGAGCGATCCCGCAAGATGAAAAAGGTCATGCCGCCCAGGCGGCGGATCGCATGCACGCTTCCCTGCAGACGCAGAAGGCCGGCGGTCGCACTCACCTCGCGCGCGAGCGTCCTGGGAATCGTGGCCACGCTCATTCCTTGGTTCCGCGTCTCTCCCGCACCGAGGAGGCAACCGCGGCACGCGGCACGCGCCGCTCTTCGCCGGTCGCGAGCGTGCGCACCGTGACTTCTCCGGCCGCCAGTTCCTCGTCTCCCAGGATCAGCGCCATCCGTGCGCCGAGACGATCTGCATGCCGCATCTGTGCGTTGACGCCGCGTGCGAGCAGGTCGTGATCGGCCGAGATGCCCGCCCCTCGCAACTCGTCGACGAGCCGGACGCCTTCGCGGCCTGCGGCGTCCCCGACGGTGATCACGTACGCGTCGAGTCCGCGGCGGATCTCGGGAACCGCAAGCCCTTCCTTCTCGAGCACGAGGAGCAGTCGATCGAGGCCGAACCCAAACCCCACACCCGGCGTCGGCCGGCCTCCGAGTTGCTCGGCCAGGCCATCATAGCGGCCGCCTCCGAACATCGCGTTCTGGGCCCCAAGCCTCCCGGAGAAGACCTCGACGGCCGTGCGGGTATAGTAGTCGAGGCCGCGCACAATGAACGGGTCGAGGACATAGCGAATGCCCAGGACATCGAACTGCGCCCGCACGCCCTCGTAGTGCGCGCGACAGGCCGGATCGAGATAATCGAAGATCGTCGGCGCGCCGCGCGCCACGGCGTGGCAGCCTTCACGCTTGCAGTCGAGCACGCGGAGGGGATTCTTGTCCAATCGCCGCTGGCAATCGGCGCAGAGGGCGTCGAGATGCCCGGTGAAGTACGCTCGGAGCGCCTCGATGTACTTCGGCCGGCAGACGGGATCGCCGACGCTGTTCAGATGCACTTCGATATCCGTCAGCCCCAGGCGCTGCATCAGCCGGATGGGAAGACTGAGAACCTCGGCATCGGCTGCGGGTCCGCTCGCGCCGATGATCTCGGCGCCGAACTGCACGTGCTGCCGATAACGGCCTTCCTGCGGGCGATCGTAGCGGAACATCGGTCCAATGTAATAGAGTTTCACGGGTTGCGGCCACGACGCACCCCCATGCTGCAGGTAGGCTCGCACGACCGCGGCGGTGCCTTCGGGCCGTAGCGCAAGCGTGCGGCCTCCCCGGTCGGCGAACGTGTACATTTCCTTCTCGGCCATGTCGGTGGCCTCGCCGACGGTTCGCAGGAACACCTCTGCGTGCTCCACGATGGGCGTGCGGATCTCACGAAAGCCATAGATCGCTGAAAGCTCGTGCACGGCGGCCTCCACCGCCTGCCAGCGCTCGACCTCGCCGGGCAAGATGTCGCGCATGCCGCGCGGCACCTGGACCGCTTCCTTCTTGCTCCGTGCCTCGTCCGACACTACCCAGCCCTCCGCCGTACCGTCGCTCGGTCAAAAAGAACAACGCCCCCGTCCCACAGGGACGAGAGCGTCAGGCGCCTCCCGCGGTGCCACCCTGGTTCCCGCCGGTCGCATTTGAACCGGCGGACCCTCGTCGCGTTCACGGGCGAACCCGGACGCCGTGCCGCCCCGTTTGGACGACATGCGCGTCGGCTCAGGGGTGTCGTTCGGACCCGGGCAGCCTGGGGCGCTCTCAGCCCGCGTGAGCGGGACGTCCCCTCTCTGGAAAGGACCGGGTACCTACTCAGCCCTTCGTCGCCGATACGACCCTGGCGAACTGGAGGCTATTCTAACATGCTGGCGGTCGACTTGCGATTCCGTGTCGTCTCCAATATTCTGACTGTGAGTCGTTCTCACAGGGCAGGTGGATGAGTGCACGCGATCATCTTGGCCGGCGGACGGGGCGAACGGCTACGACCCTTCACCGAGGACCGGCCCAAACCCATGGTCGAGGTCCTCGGCGTGCCGATCCTGGCGT
>JBQTJP010000159.1:0-1730 GCA_052386995.1 Armatimonadota bacterium | reverse complement strand
GGTGTAGCGATGAACCTTCCTTGGACCCGTTGCCCTGGCCATCGAACCCCCCTTTGGCTGCGTTAGGCCAGAGTGTCAACTTTATCGGGTCAAGTGCCCGGCCCGCTGAAGCGCGCAGTTAGACAGGCCCTTCACCTCCGATTTCCAGTACTGAAAGGCCACGGCAGATTTTCCGAGCCAGCAGATTCGAGATCTCGCTATGGCGCGGCACCGCCTCGACAGCGCCGGTCACCGGATTCGTCCAAAGTGAATGCGACTTCCCTTCCCGCTTCAAGTGACAACATGCCTCCTGAGATACCGAAGCAGGTCGCCTCGCTTCACGTCACGACAACCTTCTCACGCACTGCGCTGGGCGGCACTCCGCGCAAGCCGTCCTTACGTCTGTCCTCCAGGATGGGCGCGATCGCGTCCACCAGGCTGCGCCGCGCCTCCGCTTTCGTTCGCCCCTGTCCGTTGGCTCCCGGGATCTCCGGACAGTACGCGATGTACCACCCGTCGTCACGCTCGATGACGGCTGTAAACTCGTTCCGCATCCGCTTTCCTGCATCCCGCCTCTTCATTCTCAACACCTCGGAACACCCTTCTCCATCTCTGTCTAACGACCGAGGTCAGCGGCGGGACGCATTACCCAACCTCCGAACGGGAAATGCTTTGCGTGGCCCGTCCGCTGCACCGCTTTGATACTCATTGAGGCCCCTCTTCAGCATACGGATCGTATGCTGGGTGGTGGTAGCCAACCCGAGAGGAGGAGACCTCGATGAGATTTTACACTCAGCAGCATCAGTTCTACTGCGGCATCGATCTCCACGCCCGATCGATGTATGTTTGCCTCCTGAACCGGGACGGGGAGGTCCTGGTCCACCGTGACCTCCCCGCCGAGCCCACGGTCTTCCTCCAGACCATTGCGCCGTACCGCGCCGACCTGGTCGTCGCCGTCGAGTGTCTCTTCACCTGGTACTGGCTTGCCGATCTCTGTGCCCAGGAGCAGATCCCCTTTGTCTTGGGCCACGCCCTCTACATGAAGGCTATCCACGGCGCCAAAGCCAAGAACGATCGGATCGACGCGTACAAGATCGCCTCGCTCCTCCGCGGCGGCCTGATTCCTCAAGCCTACGTGTATCCTGCCGAGATGCGCGCCACCCGCGATCTCCTGCGTCGCCGCATGTACCTCATGCGCCGCCGTGCTGAGCTCCTTACCCACATTCAAAATACTACCAGCCAGTACAACCTCCCGCCGCTTGGCGCGAAGATTGCCTACAAAGCCAACCGCGAGGGCGTCGCGGATCGCTTCCCCGACCCCACCGTCCGGAAGAGCATCGAGGCCGACCTCGTGCTCATCGATCGCTACGATCAGCTCCTCACCGACCTCGAACTCTTCCTGGTGCGCTCGGTCAAGGTCCACGACCCGAACGCCTTTTATCGTCTCCGCTCCGTCCCCGGGATCGGCAAGATCCTCGCCCTCGTCATCCTCTATGAGATCCACGACATCCGCCGCTTTCCCTCCGTCGGCGACTTCGTCTCCTACTCGCGCCTCGTCCGCGGCGCCAAAGAGTCCGCCGGTAAGCGCGTGGGCACGTCCGGCAAGAAGATCGGCAACGTCCATCTCAAATGGGCCTTCTCCGAGGCGGCCGTCCTCTTCCTCCGAGCCAACCCGACCGCCCAGGGGCTCTATCAGAGACTCCAGGTTCGCTACGGCAAAGCCAAAGCTCTCTCGATCCTGGCCCATAAGC
>JBQTJP010000158.1:0-4032 GCA_052386995.1 Armatimonadota bacterium | reverse complement strand
AGGGTCTGAAAAACCTATCGGTTCACCCCGACGTCCTTCTGGCGTGGGTCGAGGGCGTCGCGCAGTCCGTCGCCGACCAGGTTGAAGGCCAGCACGGTCAGCGAGATCATCACGCCGGGCGCGATCGCGATTTGAGGATAAATAAGGATGAATGATCGTCCGTCGGACAGCATGCTGCCCCATGAGGGCGTCGGGGGCTGGGCGCCGAGACCCAAAAACGAGAGCGCCGATTCCAGAAGGATGATGCCGCCGATACCCAGGCTCGCGATGACGATAATAGGACTCAGCACGTTGGGGACAATGTGGCGGCGGATGATCCGGCCGGTGCTCGCGCCCGCCGCCTGCGCGGCAAGCACGAACTCACGCTCCCGCAGGCTCAGAACGTCGGCCCGGACCACGCGGGCGTACTGTGCCCAGGTGGTGAACCCGATGAGGATGACGACGGTCACCAGACTTGGACCGAGCACCGCGGCCAACGTGATGAGCAGCACGAGCAGCGGATAGGCCATCAGCGTATCCACCAGGCGCGAGAGCACCGCATCAACCCGTCCGCCCAGGTAGCCTGCGGTAGCGCCGACCGCCACGCCGATCACGACGGCGATGCCCGTTGCCAGCAAGCCGACGATGAGGGCCACGCGCGAGCCCCAGATGATTCGGCTCAGCATGTCACGGCCGATATGATCGAAGCCCAGCGGGTGCTGCCAGGAGGGCGGGGCCCCCCGCATCCCCCGGAAGACCTCCGTGTACCTGTATGGTGCGAAGAGGTCCGGAACGACCGCGAGAACGATCAGGACACCGACCACGCCGAGCCCCACCATGCCCGGGCGGTAGCGTTTGAAGCGATGCCACGCGCGTGTCCACTCCGATCGCCGTCGAGGGATGGCGTGGGTGGAGACGGCGCGTGTCTGGACGGCGGCGGCCTGCCGGCTCACGACATCACCGGATGCGGATTCGAGGGTCGATCAGACCGTAGACCATGTCGGTCGCCAGGTTGCCGAGCACCACCAGGATGCTGAGGAGCAAGACGATCGCCTGGACGACCTGATAATCCACGCGGTTGACGGATTCGATGAACAACTGGCCCAGGCCGGGCAGGGCGAACACCGTCTCGACGATGATCGTGCCGCTCAGGATGAACGCCAGGCGGTACCCGACGACGGTGACGATCGGCAGGAGCGCGTTCCGCACCACGTGGCGCATGACGACGCCGCTCTCCCGCACGCCCTTGGCGCGGGCCGTGCGGACGAAGTCCTCGCCCAGGTTGTCCAGGGTGGACGAGCGCATCAGCCGCGCCAGCAAGGCCATCTGGCTGGAGACAATAACCGCGACGGGCAGCACGTACCCCTGCCAGCCGGGCAACCCGAACGGCGGCAGCCATCGGAGCACCAGCGAGAAGATGACGATGAGCATCAGCCCGACCCAGAAGTTGGGCAGGGCCACACCGACCGTGGTGCTCACCATCACGGCGTAGTCGATCGTCGAGTACCGGCGGGCGGCCGCGATGATCCCGGCCGGGATCGCCAGGACGATCGAGATGATGAACGCGATGAGGTTGAGGGTGATCGTGACGCTGGCGGCTTCGGCGATCATCGTGCGCACCGGGACTCCCGAACGAACCACCGACTGGCCGAAGTCGCCGCGAGCCATATTGCCGATCCAGGTCAAGTATTGCACGTGGAGCGGGCGGTCCAGGCCCCATTTGGCGCGAATGAGGTCGATCTGTTCCTGGCTGATACGCGCCTCGCCGATCATCAGGCTGATGGGGTCGCCCGGGATCAGGTGCAGCATCGCGAACGTGCCGACGCTCACCAGAAAGATCACCAGCGCCCCCTGCATGAGCCGCACGACGATGTAGCGCTGCATATTAGCGCGGTCTCACGCCAGACGTCATCGGTGAGCAAGAGAGGGAGCAGCCTGCGCCGCTCCCTCCCCGTTGCCGGCGTCCGTGTCTCTTACTCAATCCACCACTTGTAGGCGTTGCGGTAGAGCGCGAAGTTTGTCTCCGGCTTGGCCGGCAGTCCCTTGATGCGCCTCGAGAAGACATTGAACCAGTCCCAGTACATGATGTAGAGGATCGGCACCTCCTCGACGAAAATCTTCTGGACCTCGCTGTAGATCCGCTGCCGCTTCTTGACGTCTACCTCGCGAAGACCCTCGTCCAGCAGCTGGTCCATGCGCTGGTTGCTGAACTGCGCAAAGTTGCGCACTCCGCCGGTCTTGAGGGTACTCTGCGGGTCAGGTTCTAGTGCGCCGCTGTTGTACGTCCAGTTGAACAGCGACGCGTCCAGTTCGCCCTTGGGCAGCTGCGTGAGGATTGTCGCCACGGGCCGCTCGACGATCCGCACATCGATCCCCACCTGCGCCAAGTCTTGCTGGGCGATCTCGGCCTCCGGCCGCCGGGCCCGGTCGCCGGTGATGACCGTGATGGTGAAGGAGAGCCTCTGGCCGTCTTTGACCCGGACATTCCCGGGACCCATCCGCCAGCCGGCTTCTTCCAGCAGCGATCGGGCGCGGGCCTGATCGTAGGGGTATTTCTTGAGCGTGCGATCGTACCACGTCCGCATCGAGGGCGGGTAAATCGAGTCGGCGATGACCGCCGTGCCGCGGAAGACGTCGTCGATCAGGCGCTGGCGGTCGATGGCGTGCATCATTGCCTGGCGCACGCGCTTGTCCGAGAGCTGGGGCAGTTTGTTGTTGATCGGGAAGTGATTAACGCCCTCGCTCGAGGTGCGAAAGACCGTGTAGTTCGGATTCGCTTCGAACGCCAGGTTGTCTTCGGCGAGCAGCGGCCAGGTCGCGGAGTCTGAGGTGCCCGTGCGGAGCGCGATGGACCGCACCGAGGCTTCCGGCACCACGTCCTGGCGGAACTGGTCGATATTCGGCCGGCCCCGGAAATGCCCATCGAAGGCCTCGACGATGGTGTACTCGGCGGGCCGCCACTCCCGCAGCTTGAAGGGGCCCGAGCCCATTGGCTGGCTCTTGTACGCTTTCTCGCCGATCCGGCCGTGGTATTTCGCAGAGTAGATGAATGTCGACGCGGTATTCACCAGGAACGGTGCGAACGGCTCTTTCATCCTAACAACAACGGTGTATTTGTCAGGGGTCTCCACCTTGTCGACGCTCTTGAAGTTGATCGCGCCATTGGCGGCGTTGGCCGGATTCATATACCATTCGTACGTGTACTTCACGTCGTCGGCGGTCAACTCCGAGCCATCGTGGAACTTGACGCCCTTGCGCAGTTTGAACGTGTACCTAAGCCCATCCCTGGAAACCTCATAGCTTTCGGCAAGCACTTTCTCCAGCACGTTGAACTCGTTCCCTTCGATGAGCGCGTTGTGCAGTTGGGTCGTGATGACCCAGTGCACGGACGGCGCATCGTCGTCGGGGCTGAGACTGGAGACCTCCTGGTGGCCCATGACGCGGATCAATCCACCCCGCTTGGCGCTCGGGGCCGCCGTGACGATGAGAGGATCTCTCATGAACAGCGTGTTCGCGGCGGACGCCGTGATGCCCAGCGCCGCCGCCCGCTTGAGGAACTCCCGGCGGGTCGTGGGGCTGAATTCCCGCAGGACGTTGTCCAGGTCGAACTCACGGCTCATCGTCGTTTCCCTCCTCCAAGGGTGTGCCTGTCTTCAGTTGGGGGACCTTTGGGCGCGTGATTCGGCGCCAAGCCTTTGGCTCCTCCGGGAATTTTCCGGCCCGCGGAAGCGATAGGTTTGGGTGCATCCTCTGGCGTAGATGTCGTGCAGGGCGATTCCCGGAGGCCGGGCGATGACTTGGTTGGCTCGCAACTATGACCTCGTCCTGATCGCAACCTGGCAGCACGTCGTCCTCACCATAATCTCCGTCGGCATCGCCCTGGCCATCGCTCTTGCCGTCGGGATTCTCGCCGCGCGCAACGCGGCCGTCCATCGCGTCACCCTGGCCGTCACGGGGGCCTTCTACACGATCCCGAGCCTGGCGTTGTTCGCGATCCTCATCCCGATCGTGGGTCTTGGGCGCGTGCCGGCGGTGATCGGCCTGGTTGGGTAC
>JBQTJP010000157.1:0-1983 GCA_052386995.1 Armatimonadota bacterium | reverse complement strand
AAGCCGCCCAGCTTGAAACGAGGAAGGCACCTCCCGACAAGACTTCCAGTCCATCCAGCCCGCCCGAAGGGAGTGTCGCGACGGTCTGCCGCTTGCCACCCATGCCGAGCTCGTACACCTCGCCTTTGGGCCCGCCCGTCGTCACGAGCACTCTCCCACCCGACGCGACCGCGATGCCGTTCGGGTTGCCCAGATCCGTGCCTTTGGCAACCTGAGTGACCTTGCCCTGCGCGTCGATCCGGTAGACGGCGTCGGTGCCGGAAGCGCTGAAGTCTGGCTTCCACCCGCTATCCGTCACATAGATCGAACCGTCGCTGCCTGCGGCTAGGTCGTTGACGAACGTGGAGCCCGGAATGTCAATGGATCCTTTGAACCGGCCGGTCGATCGGTCGAACATGCGCACGGCCGTGATGTCGGAGACATACAGTGTCGCCCCGGAGACCGCCATCCCCTTGGGGGCGTTGAGCGTGACTCCCTGCTTTGTCCCGTCGATCCACTTGAGGGCCAGTACCCTTCCCGCCGGCGACAACCGCGAGATGAACCCGTTGCCGTCGGTGCCCGTCGGGTTGCCGTTGATGTTGGCGACGAGGTAGACGTCGCCGCGGGGATCGTAGAGGACCGATTCGGGGGTTTGGAACCCTCCCTGGACCATGGTCGGCTTGGGGCCCATCATCGGCGCGCCGACTGCGGCCTGCACGAGAAACCCCGCGGCGATCAAGATCACAAAACCCGTGCCTATTCCCTTCATGGGCATCCTCCGATGCTGTGATGTTGGCCTGACGACAGCGCTTCGGTTCGGCCCATACGCGGCGCAGTCCTTCGTGAAACCTGGGAGTTCGATGCGCGTAGTACAGGCGAAGGAGAATGCACTCACTCAAAGAGGCGAACTGAGATGGAGATGACCACGATACCAGCCGCCAAGGCCGCCGATGACCGGTCCATCGTCGTCGTTGTGCTGCTACTGCTTCAGGGTGCGATCGGGTTGGTCGCGGGGCTGGGCCTGCTGATCTTCACCGGCGGGAACCCACTGGCCATTGTGTCGGGTTTCGGCAGGCCGGTGCTGCTCTTCGTACTCGCGGCCGGGACGGTGCGGGGCACCCCACCCGCAAGCGGGTACCCGGCGGGTCGGCGATGGACGCGGAAGGTGACGATTGTCGTCGAGGCGCTCTCGCTGGTGAGTTTCGTGGCAAGCGCCGTGATCGGCCTTCTCGGCGAGGTCGATTTTACGATCAACCTCGTGACGCTGATTACCAACGTGATCTTGCCGGCCGGCGTCATCGCTCTGCTGTGGAATGGTCGAGCGCAACCGCGGCGTGCGCCGCTGCCGGCCGGCGATTCGGGAGGAGTGGCATGATGGACGCGCCCAATCCATTGATCAGCGGCATCGCGCCGCAGCACATTCCCGCCGTGATCGCGGTGCTGTGCCTGCCCGGCATCGTGTGGGCGGCGCTCAGGCTGGCCCGCGCGCTCGCCTCCGGCGACGCCGACTGGGTGGCGGCCTTCGTGGCCCGCTACGACGGCGCGTCGCTCACCACGCGGGTCACCGCGGCGTTGCTCTCGATCACGACGGCCGTACACCTCGCGCTGCCCTTGGGCCACGATGGCGCGCCGGCGATGTCGCTGCTGTTTCTGGCCGGCGGCGCGGCGTTCGCGGCACTGGCCCTCACCGCCTTTGGCGGACGCAGGTGGCGGCCCGCCGCGGCGGCGATTCTGGTAACGAGCATCATCGCGTATCTCATCGCCGCTCTCGCGGGTCACGAAGAGCCGGATCAGGTTGGCATCGCCACCAAACTGGTCGAACTGGCCGCCCTCGGCCTGGTGCTGGTCCCCAGCCCCACACCGGTCCGCGGCCGCCTGCGCCGGCTGGCCCGGTCGGCGGCGATCGGCGCGCTGGTCGTGCTCACCGCGGTCACGGGCTCCGCCATCTGGATCGGCTCGTTCGTGGCACACGGCAAGGCCGACGCGGCTGAGGCGAACCATGCG
>JBQTJP010000156.1:0-28413 GCA_052386995.1 Armatimonadota bacterium | reverse complement strand
CGACTTTCTCGGCCGTCGGGGGCACGAATGGTCTCGCCGACGTTGAACACCTGCAGGTGCCGCACCCGATTTGGAGAGTCGGGCGCACCTAGGTCCGAGAGATCGGGACGAAACCCCATCTTGAGATCTGCATATCGACGACGATCACCGCGGTCTTGGTGACATCGACACTGATCGGCGCGGGTTTCGCTTCGAGTGTGACAAGCGTGTTTGGCACGGACTCCTCCTCAGGATCTCGCGAACTCATACAGGAAGCCGGCAACCGAACGCTCGAAGAGACGCATGCCGTCGACCGTGGCGTACTCATTGGGGCTGTGAGGACGGCCGCCGTGCCCCAGCGCCCCGGTGACGAACGGTTGATTGAGGTTCCTCCTGAAGAGATAGAACGGGGCCGAGCCCGCCAGATGCGGCCAGATCTCCGGCTCGCGATCCATGGCGCGGAACGTCCGGATGAGCGCCTGCACCACCGGTTCGTTGACGCTGGTCTTCGCGGGTGGATACCCTTCGTAAAAATGCACCTGGATGTCGTCGCGACCGATGCGCCGCAAGTGCGCGCGGATGCGCTCGCGCACCCGCTCAGGCTCCATGTTCGGCACCATCCGCACGTCCATCTTGGCCCGAACTTCGTGTGGCAAGAGGGTTTTCATGCCCGGACCAGTGTAACCGCCCCAGATGCCGTCGATATTCAAGGTAGGATCGTACAGATATCGGCGAAGGAGGTCGATGCCTTGCGCATCATACTTGAATCGCTCCGCATCCCATTTCCATAGTTCATTGGCGGGCTCAAAGGTCTTGGCCAGCTCGACCAACAATGCCTCATCCTCGGCGCTGGGCGGGGCAACGTCGTCGTAGAAGCCGTCGATCAAGATCCGCTCTTGCTCGTCCATCATCGTGGCGAGCGCATGGTTGAGCCGCCACGCCGGGTTGCCTATCCACACGGCATTGCTGCCGTGCACGCCGCGCGTGCGCGCGCCGCCCCAGGCGCCGCCACGGCAGGTCACCTCGAAGTACTGGATGCCCTTGACCCCCAGCCAGAGCATCGGCTTGCCATCGCGGTCCTGGCAGTAGAAGGGGAAGTACGTCGCGTCGGCACCCAGCCGGTCCGCGTAGGCCGTGATGAAGCCGGGGAGGTTACGGCTGCCCAGCTCTTCTTCGCCCTCGACCACGAACTTGATGTTGACAGGCAGCCGGCCCTCGACGGCCCGAATGCTGTCCAGCACGTTGAACAGCCCGGCCAGCGGGCCCTTGGTATTGTAGACGCCTCGCGCGACCATGCTCGGGCCAAACTCGGGGAGATCCACTACCTGGCCCTCGAACGGCGGGACCATCCAGTCCTCGCCCTCGACCGGCTGCACGTCGTACATGCCATAGAGCAGCAAGGTCTTGGGACGGCCCGCGTCGATGGCGCCATAGACCACCGGCCATCCCGGCGTGGGGACAATCTCCGTGGTCCCGCCGACGTCGCGAATGCTGTCGCGCACCAGGCGGGCCATGTCTTCCATGCCCTGACCCTCGCCGCTAATGCTCGGCTGGCGCACGTAGGCGCGCACGCGCTCGAGGTGCTCGTCGAAGTGTGCGTCGAGATGCTCCGCGAGTTTGTCAGTTACCATGACCTTCTGCATTGGATGTGATCCTCGGGGGCAAGGCGGATTCAGGGAGGTGACGGTATGAAACCGCCACCTCCCTACTTTAGTGCATCACTGCGGTGCCGCGGCCCAGGAGTGTGTCTCGAAATCGTAGAAGCCGGGGACGCTATGCAGCACGTTGTTCATGCGCTTTGTAATGGCAGTCAGCCCCTTCTGATAGTACAGCACCACATACGGGAGCTCGTCCGCGAACAACTCCTGAAAACGATTGTAGATCGCTCGTCGCTTCGCCGTGTCGGCGGTCGCGAGACCATCGTCCAGGAGCTGGTCCATCTGAGGGTTCGACAAGTGGATCAACCTGGTATAGGTTGCTCCGGTGCGGAATTGCGACGTCACGTCAGGATCCACGCCCCCCGACCATCCCACGAGTCCAAGGTCGTAGTTGGCACCGTACATCGCCGCCAGGTGAGTGGGGAAGTCCGACCTCTGAATCTCCACCTTCATGCCGATGGCGACGAGATTCTCCCGGATGATATCGCCCGAACGCTCCCGGATGATATTTCCGGTCGGTACCCGCAGTACCAGCGTGCGGTTGAAATCCCACCCCGCCTCTTGCAGCAGCGCGCGTGCGCGCGCGGCATCATACGGCCACGGCCTCACACTCCGGTTGAAGTACGGATTGCTGGGCCAAATGGGACCCTCCGCCAACTCGCCCTCGCCCCGCAGGAGCTGGTTCACCATGAGCTGGCGATTGGTGGCGTGGGCGATCGCGCGCCGCACGCGCTTGTCCTGCAGGTACGTCCGCTGGAAGTTGAAGGCCATGAACTGGTAGCCGGGCGTGGGAACCGACACCGCCCGCACATGCCCCATCGTCTTCACGCGCTCCCAGTCATCGACGAGAATCGTGCCGATTCCGGCTCCGGCCGTGACGTCCAGGTCGCCACGCTCGAGCTGCGCCAGCATTATCGTTGGCAGAATGACGCGGATGAACAGCCGGCGGAGGCTGGGCGCCCCCAGGTGGAAGCTCTCGTTCACCAGCAACTCGACGTACTGGTCCGTCCTGTACTGGACGAACTTGTACGGTCCGTTGCCGACCTTCGGATCCTGGAAGAACGGATGCCGGGCCAGTTGCTCCGGCGGGACATTGCCCAGGACGTGTTTCGGAAGGATGAATAGACCGTTCCCGAACTTCTCGAAGAACCCAAGCGGGTCGACCGGTGTCTCCGTCCTCACTTCGAACTGCTTCGGCCCGACGATGCGAACCCCAATCTGCGCCCCGGGCGCGCGCTTGCCCTTCGCATCGAGCCCCGCGATGGCTGCGATCGCGTTCCCGCGGTTGGTCTCTGTCTTCGGATCGCTCACGGTCATGATCGTGAACAGCACGTCTTCGGCGGTCACGGGCCTGCCGTCGTGCCATGCCGCCCTGGGGTGGATCGTAAACGAGAACGTCTTGTTGTCCGCACTGGCATCCCACTTGCTCGCCAGCGCCGGAGCGAACTTCAGCGTGTTGCCGTCCAGCCGCGCGTCGAGCAGCGTCTGGAACATAAATCTGATCGCATAGTAGCCGTACGAACTGTCCGAGTTGATGGGGCTGAAGTTGTTCGGCGGGCTCCACATGCCCGAGACCACGACCAGGCTGGATCGCTGCTGACCCACGACCGTGGCCGGCAGCAGCAGCGCCGCGATGACCACCACGATAGTGGCGGCAGCGGTTAAGTGCGTGCGGTTGCCTCTCATAGTTGCCCTCCTCAGTGGAGATCGTAACCACAATGGTACGCTAGTTTCACACACATCTCCTTCGCGGTCCCCTCGGGCGGGGCCGCAACGCACCGCCCTTCCCTGCAGGTTGGACCTCCCCCTGCAGAGAAACTGCGCGGCGAGGTTGGCAGAGAGTGGGCACCTACCTGGCCCGCCGATTGGCGCAATCACTGCTGGTGCTGGTGCTCATCAGCGTGGCGACCTTCACCATCATTCATCTCTCCCCGGGCGGCCCAGAGGTTTTGCTGGCGGGGGATCTGTCGCCGGCAGACAGAGTGTACATCATCCGCAATCTGGGCCTGGACCAGCCCCTGCACGTGCAGTTTGCCAGGTGGTTTGGCGCTGTACTGCGAGGGGATTTCGGCCGCTCGTTCAATCAGCAGCGGCCGGTGATGGACGTGATCCGAGAACGTCTGCCCGCTACCGTTCTGCTGGCCGCGGCCGCGCTCGTCCTGGCCATCGCTCTGGGGGTGCCGCTGGGGGTCGCGGCGGCACGGCGCCCCAACTCATGGGTTGACTACTCGGCCACCGGAATCAGCGTGTTGGGAGTATCGGTGCCTTCCTTCTGGCTGGGCATCCTCCTGATTCTGCTCTTCTCCCTGCGATGGCGGCTCCTGCCGTCTTCGGGCATGGCGACGTTGGGCGCGGAGTTTTCCCTGGTCGACCTGTTCAGGCACATGCTGATGCCCACGGTCGTGCTGTCCCTGGTCTACCTGGCCCAGATTGCCAGCTACACGCGGGCCAGCATGCTGGACGTGATGCAGCGGGACTACGTGCGTACTGCCCGTGCCAAAGGCGTGAGAGAGCGCATCGTGCTCTTTCATCACGCCTTGCGTAATGGGTTGATTCCTGTGATCACCGTGGTGGGCCTTCTGATCCCCCGCCTGGTGGGTGGGGCCGCGATCACCGAGACGATCTTCTCCTGGCCCGGCATGGGCCGCCTGGCGGTGGAGGCCGCCTTCAAGCGAGACTACCCGCTGGTCATGGGCATCACGGTGGTCTTCGCCCTGGCGGTCATCGCCAGCAATCTCCTGGTGGACGTCATCTACGGACTGGTGGATCCCCGTATCAAGGTCGGCGGTGTGGAGGAGGCATAGGCATGGCTGTCCCGGCCGCGCGCATCCAGCCGTCCTCCGTGGAGACGCCCTGGGTGCGGGCCAGGCGCCGCTTTGCCCGCAATCGCATGGCGGTGATCAGCCTGGTCGTGCTGGTCAGCATTCACCTGGCGTCTGTCCTGGGACCTCTCGTCGTTCCACAGTCGCCCTTCCGCGTCGATCCCCTGCGTACCCTGGAGCCTCCAAGCCCCGGCCATCCTCTCGGAACGGACGAAAGCGGGCGGGATGTGCTGGCACGCCTCCTCTACGGCGGCCGGGTGTCCCTCGCCGTGGGCGTGGTGTCGGTGCTGCTCTCCATTACCCTTGGCACCGTGGTCGGGGCTCTGTCGGGCTACTTCGGGGGACCGATCGACGCGGCACTCATGCGTATCACCGACGGGTTCATGGCGCTGCCGACCTTCTTCTTGCTGCTGGTCATTCTGGCGGTGTTCGGTGGGTCGCTCACCTCGGTGGTGGTGGTGATCGGCATTACCTCGTGGATGAGCCTGGCCCGTCTGGTGCGGGGCGAGTTCTTGCGCTGGAAGGCCCAGGACTTCGTGGAGGCCGCCAGGGCGCTCGGGGTCCGGGACCGCATGATCATGTGGCGGCATCTGCTCCCCCACACCCTGCCGTCAATCATCGTCACGGCCACGCTGGGGGTGGCCTTTGCCATCCTCACCGAGTCGGCCATCAGCTACCTGGGCCTGGGCATTCAGCTGCCCATTCCCTCATGGGGCAACATGCTCAGCAACTCCCAGAACTATCTCTGGACGGCCCCCCTGCTGGCAATCTATCCGGGGGTGATGATCCTGGTGACGGTGCTCGCGTACAACTTCTTCGGCAACGGGCTGCGGGATGCGCTCGATCCGCAGCGCCAGCTGTGAGGCGCTGCGTGGAGGAATCAACCGCCTCGTAGCCAACGGCTCCCGGGAGGGCGGAACCCGGCTGATTGGGCGCCGCAGCTTCTGGAGTGAGAGCCGCACTGAGTGAAAAATCCGAGGTGGAGGTGGAGTGAGCATGTGGTGGTCACGTCGTATTGTGGCGGTCATGATCCTGACCGTCGCGCTGGCCCTGGCGATCGCGCCGCAAGGCGGCTCGGCTCCGGCCACGGGGGGCCAGTTCAGCATGCCGATTCAGACCGATCCGATCATGAACAGCGTCATCGGAGCCGATACGGCCTCGGTCATGGTCAACAAGGTCCTCTTCAACGGCCTGACCAAACCCGACGAGCAGACCCAGTCACCGGTCCCAGACCTGGCCGAGTCGTGGCAGGTGTCTTCCGATGGAATGGTCTGGACCTTCAATCTGCGCCGCGGGGTGAAGTGGCATGACGGCAAGCCCTTCACCGCCGACGATGTCAAGTTCACCATGGACCTGGTGCTTGATCCCAGGGTCAACAGCCGCTGGCGCTCCAATTTCCTTTCGATCAAAGAAGTCAGGGTGACGGGATCTCATGAGGTCCAGTTCGTCCTCAAAGAGCGCTTCTCGCCCCTACCCGTGTTCATGGGATACAACATGGGCATCTTGCCCAAGCACGTGCTGCAGGGCACCGACATTAACACCAACGCCTCTTTCAACCGGACCAACCCGATTGGCACCGGTCCCTTCAAGATCAGGGAAGTCAGGGCCGGGAGCCATGTCACTGTGGTCGCCAATCCCGACTTCTACTTCGGCTCGCCGAGGGTCGAGGCGATCAACTTCAAGGTGATCCCTGACCAGAACGTTCAGATCGCTCAACTGCGGTCCGGGGAACTGAACTTTGTCTGGATTGAGCCCTTCAACCTGAGGGCCGTGGAGAACCAGCCCGGGATCGTGATTAACGAGGGCAATCAAATCAACTTCTGGTATCTCTCCCTGAACAAGAACAACCCGCTGTTTCAGGATAGGCGCGTGCGCCTGGCGCTCACGCTGGGCCTGAACCGTCAGGCCCTTGTCGCCGGGGTCATGAGGGGCAAGGCCAAACTGGCCTCCCATCCGTGGAACCCCTTCTTGACAGACTACTACGTGGAAACCCGGCAGTTCGCGTACGAACCCGAGAGGGCCAGGGCCCTCCTCGCCGAGGCCGGCTGGAGACCAGGCGCCGGTGGGGTTCTAGAGAGGGACGGCCAACGCTTCAGCTTCCTGCTCACCACCCTGAAGGGCAACCCCAGCTTTGAGCAGGTTGCGGTTGCGGTCCAACAGGATTATCAGCGGCTCGGCCTGGATCCCAAGCTAGAGGCCGCAGAGTTTTCCATGTACATCAGAGACCGCCGGGACAACCGTTACGGGCCCAACGCCTCTGAGATGCTGGTCCACTTCTGGGTGACGCCTCCGACCCCCGACCTCTACAACTACTACGGCTGCGCCGCGGTAGAGAAGGGGAACAACACCGGGGTGTATTGCAATGCCGCCGCCGAAAACATGTTCCTGGACGGCCGCAGGCTCACGGACCTGGCAAGGCAGAAGCAGATCTACGCGAGGCTCCAGCAGCATTTCACAGAGGAAGTGCCCGAGGTGCCCCTCTTCTATCCCATAGAACTCCGGGCCATCTCCGCCCGGCTGAAGAACTTCTCGCCGCTCGGCATCCGGGACGCCTTGATCTACTCGTACAAGTGGTTCTTTGAGAGGTAAGGCGGCGATTGGAGCGCGCACTCTGACAGGTCAGAGGTGAGGTAAGTGTTTACGGTCATTCAGGCCAGGCGTATCATCGACGGCACCGGCCGGCCTCCGATTGAACGGGGGGCGGTGCTGGTGGAAGGTGAACGGATCAAGGCCGTGGGCCGGCAGGCCGACGTGGCTACCCCCCGGGGCGCTGTGGTCATCGACTGCGGCGCCCAGACGGTCCTGCCCGGTTTCATCGACGCGCACTCCCACGTCTCGATCATCCCGGGTCTGGGGGATCAGATCGGGCAGCTCAGGCAGGCCGTGGCGCCGAAGATGCTGCGGGCGGTGCAGAATCTCCGCGCCGACCTCCGGTCCGGCGTCACCACCATGCGGGTGGTGGGCGAAGAGCACTTTATCGATATCGACCTGCGGGCGGCGGTCGCCGAGGGACGCCTCCCGGGCCCGCGCCTTCGGGTGGCCACGCGGCCGATCACCGCTCGCAACGGTCACGGGGCCGCCCTGACGTTCTCCGACGGCGAAGACGAAATCCGCAAGCACATCCGGGAGAACGTGGCCGCCGGTGCCGACCTGATCAAGCTCTTCATGACCGGGGGCGTCTCCAGCAAGGGAACCGCCGCGCGCTGGTTTGCCTATTCCCGGCCCGAGGTCGAGGTCGTCGTCGATGAGGCCCACCGCAACAACAAGCCTGTGGCCGTCCACGCCCACGGCGGTCCGGGTGTCCGCATCTGCCTCGAGGCCGGCGTGGACACGATCGAGCACGGCAAACTCTGCGAGCTCGAGGACCTCGTCGAGATGCGCCGCCGGGGCATCTGGCTCGTGACGAACAACGCCGTGTCCGGTCATCCCGACGGCATCGAAAAGGGTGACGCCCACGAGCCCACCATCATGGCCAAGTTGCGGGAGGCGCGCGCAAAGTCTCAGGAAAACTTCAAGGCCGTACTGGAGAGCGGGGTCAGTTGGGCCCTGGGCACCGACTCGATGCACGGCCTGATGTGCTGGGAGATCGCCAAGGTCGTCGAGTGGGGTGCCGACCCCCACGACGCAATCCTGGCCGCCACCCGGCGGGCCGCCGAAGCGATCGGCGTAGGCGATGAGGTCGGAACCCTGGAGCCGGGGAAGCTGGCCGACGTGATCAGCGTGGACGGTGATCCTCTGGTCGATATTTCCTGCCTGGAGCGCGTAGGGGTGATCCTGCAGGGAGGACACCGCCGGGACACGCTGTCAGACCAGTAGGACACGCCCTACAATTTCAGGCTCGGATCGAGCGCGTCCCGCAGCCCGTCGCCGACGAAGTTGATCACCAGGACCGAGATCAGGATCATGAACCCGGGCGGCACCCACAGCCACGGCATGCGCTCCAGCACCGTGAGCGACTGCGCATCCGTCAGCATGTTTCCCCACGAGGGCGTAGGCGGCTGCACGCCCATCCCCAGAAACGAGAGCGCAGCCTCCACGAGGATCGCGTTGGCGGTCCCGAAAGTGGCGGCCACCAGCACCGGGGCCAGGGCGTTGGGGAGCAGATGGCGGCCGACGACGCGAATGTCCGAGGCGCCGAGCGCCGATGCCGCCTGGACAAACTCCTGCTGGCGCAACGAGAGCACCTGTCCGCGGACGAGCCGCGCTACCGGCGGCCATCCCAGCAGTCCCAGGACGATGATGACATTCCAGAGGCTCGGCCTTCCAAACACGCTCACGGCAAACAGGATGATGATGAGCGGTGGGAACGACAGCATGATATCCATAAGGCGGCTCAATACCAGGTCCACCGCGCCCCCGTAGTAGCCGGCCGCCGCGCCGACGGTCATGCCGATGATGACGTACATCGCGACCGCGAGCAGGCCGACGGTGAGCGAGACCCGGGCCGCGTAGATGAGCCGGCTCAGCACGTCACGGCCCACGCTGTCGGTTCCCAGGATGTGGGTGGCTGAGGGCGCCGCTTGAAACGCGCCGGCATCGATGGCGGTCGGACTGCCGGGCGCCAGGATGCCAGCGAGCAGCGCCATGGCGCAGATCGCCCCGAGGATGACCAGGCCGGCGACGGCCACGCGGTGGCGGAGGAACCGGCGGAGGACGAGGCTCCAGAAAGTATCGGCTCGCGCCTCACGCCCGCCGGCAAGGCCGCGCTGCGCGCTCGCCCGCCGCAGCGGCGTTTCATTCATAGCGGATCCTCGGATCGACGATCGAGTAGGCGATGTCCGCCAGCAGATTGCCCGCCGCCACCAGCACCGCGGCGATGAGCGTGATCCCCATCAGCACAGGATAGTCCCGCTGGTTGATCGCCTCGATCGTCAGGCGGCCCATGCCGGGCCACTCGAAGACCTGCTCGGTGATCACGGCGCCGGCGAGCAGCGCGGGGATCTGCAGGCCCGCCAGAGTGAGCACCGGGATCAACGCGTTCCGCAGCGCGTGCCGGCGCAGCACGAGGAGCTCGGCCAGCCCTTTGGCCCTCGCCGTGCGTACGTAGTCCTGACCGAGCACCTCCAGCATGCTCGACCGGACGTGACGCACGAGCAGTCCGCTTCCCGCGCCCGCCAGCACGATCGCCGGAAGGATCAGATGATGCACCGAGTCGAGCAGCCCTCCGGTGCCGCCGAGCGTCATCGTCCCGCCGACGGGCAGCCAGCGCAGGCGGAGCGCAAAGATGTAGATGCCGGCGAGTCCCAGGAAGAACGTGGGCAGGCTGATGCCCACAAATGCAACGAACGTCGCCGCGTAATCCACCCACGAATAGCGCCTGGCGGCCGCCAGCATGCCGATGGGAATGGCAAACAGGTACGAGATCACCAGCGCGGTCACCGTGAGCGTCAGGGTCGGGAGAATGCGTTCGCCGATGCGCTTCGTCACGGGCGCCCCGCTGCTGAACGAGTAACCCAGGTTGCCGTGGGCCAGCTCGTTGAGCCATTTCACGTAGCGCACGTAGGCCGGCTGGTCAAGACCGAGGGCCTTCCGTTTGATCTCGATGTCGGCTGAGGTCATGGTCGGGCTGATGAGCATGACGACCGCATCGCCCGGCGTCAGCGACAGGATGAGGTAGCACAGCACCGTGATCCCCAAGAAGATCGGGACCGTGATCAGGAGGCGTCTCAGCAGATACTGCTGCATGGAATCAGAAGTGCCGCAGCGCCCAGAGCACTGCCATCGCGAGCAGCGCCAGGACGCCGAGGACCAGTATTGGATAGAGCAGGAAGAGCAGGGGGCTCGCGGCCTTCCAGGTCACCAGGATCAGCACCGCGACAAGCCCTCCGGCGACCAGCAGGCCCCACCCGACGGTCCGCGTCCGGAGCTGGCGCGCTGACACTAGCGTCCCTCCCGCGCGCCTGCCGGGGACTCATCTTCGCGCAGGCGGGCCCTAAGTCCGGCAATCGTTTCCTCGTACGCGCTCAGAATACGCGCCTGCCGCTGAAACCGCGTGGCCAGATACCCGGCGTAGAGTGCCACCCCCCAGAAGGCCAGGATCTTCACGCCTTCGAGGGTCAGGTCGCCGGAGACCGGGCGCGCCAGGAGCACCGCGACGTAGCCGACGTTGAAGAGGAGTGCCACGAACAGCGCCATCACCATGCCGTAACGAATGCTGTTGCTCACCAGGATGACGAAATACACATAGTAGAATGGGCTGCCGCTGCCGCCGCTATAGGCGACGAGCAGCGACGTCAACGCGATGTCGCTCCCGGTCGTGATGTATCGCAGCCAGTGCGGCGCACCGGCGCGCAGCACCGCCGAGAACCCCAGGTTCAACAGCGCGACGCCGATTGCGAGACCGACAATGACCCACCAGGGCGTCTCGATGCTCCCGCCGCGGCGCAGGTAGACCGCCCCAGCGAAGAGCACCACCGCCATGACCCACCGGATCGCGACCTTGCTCTGCTCGATGCGGCGCTCGTCGTCCATAACGGCTATGCCGGCGCGGGAAGATGCGCCGCCAGGAAGCGGCGCACCTCGGCAAACAGGTGCCCGCGATCGCGATCCAGCGTGACCAGGTGGCCGGAGTGGGGCAGCCAGAGCAGCCGCCGCACCGGGGAGGCCACGCGAGAGTAGATGACCTGAGCGCTTTCCGACGGAACCGCCCAGTCCCACCGGCCCTGCGCGACCAGCAGGGGGGCGCGAACGGCTGGCAGCAGCTCGCGCATCCTGTCGAAGAGCCCGGAGAGCTCGCTCATCGCGCCCAGCGGAATGCGTGGGTACGACGCCCGATAGGGCAGGACATCGGGCGAGCGCGGGCCCACGCGCCGCATCACCGGCGCGTACGGCATGACGGGGTGGGCCACGCGCGCCAGGCGGTGGAACAACGGACGGAGGCGCACGGGCGTGGCCATCGCGACCACGGCGTCGAGTGGCACGGTGGCGGCCAGATGCAGCGCGATCGCCCCTCCCATCGACAGCCCGCCCACGGCTACCATCCGGCAGCGCGCCTGCAGGGCGCGCAGGGCCTGATGGGCCGAGTCGATCCACTCTTGCCAGGACGTGCGGGCCAGATCCTCCGGGGAAGTGCCGTGGCCGGCCAGGCGCGCGACATGCACCGTCAGTCCGTCGCGGGCAAGAGATTCGGCCATGGGAACCATCTCCAGCGGCGAGCCCGTGAAACCGTGCAGGAGGAGACAGCCGCGGTCTCCTCCTGCGAGATGGATCTCGTCGATGACGGTGCGGTTTGCCAAGGCCCTCCGCGTGACTAGATGATCACCTGATGGGTTTGAGGATCGAACAGGTGCATCTTGCGCATGTTGAACACGACCTCCGCCGACTGGCCCATCTTCGCGTCGCTGTGCGCGTCAACGCGCGCAACGATCGAATGCGGACCGGTGCTCAGATAGAGAATGACGTCCGAGCCCAGCGGCTCGTGGACGTCCACCATCGCCTTGAGCGCCCACGCGGGGTTCACGTCGCGGGCAAACGCGCGATCCTGAATGTCTTCGGGGCGGATGCCGAAGATGACTTTCCGGCCGGACCACTCCTTCGCATGGGCGGCGATGTCGGCCGGGATGTCCATCTTGAACGAGTCGGCGTCCACCACCGTCTGGCCATCGCGGCGGCCGATCGTCGCCTCGATGAAGTTCATCGCGGGCGACCCAATGAACCCGGCGACGAACAGATTGGCCGGCTTCTCGTACAGATTCAGTGGGCTGTCGACCTGCTGGACGAGCCCATCGCGCATGACGACGATGCGATCGCCCATCGTCATCGCCTCGACCTGGTCGTGCGTCACGTAGAGGGTCGTCGTCTGCAGCCGCGCCTGCAGCTTCTTGATCTCCGCCCTCGTCTGGACGCGCAGCTTGGCGTCCAGGTTGGACAGCGGCTCGTCCATCAAAAAGACCTGCGGCTCGCGCACGATCGCGCGCCCCAGCGCCACCCGCTGCCGCTGGCCGCCGGAGAGCTGCTTGGGCTTGCGCGCGAGCAGCTGCTCGATGCCGAGCAGGCCGGCGGCTTCTTTTACGCGGCGATCGATCTCGGGGCGTGGATACTTGCGCAGGCGCAGGCCGAACGCCATGTTGTCGTACACCGACATGTGGGGATAGAGCGCGTAGTTCTGAAACACCATGGCGATGTCGCGATCCTTCGGCGCGACATCGTTGACGACGCGGTCGCCGATGTAGATGTTGCCGGACGTCGCCTCTTCCAGGCCGGCAACAAGCCGCAGCGCGGTTGTCTTGCCGCACCCGGACGGCCCGACGAGCACGGTGAACTGCCGGTCGGGGATCTCGAGCGAGACGTTGTTGACCGCGGTCACGCCGCCGAACTTCTTGGTGATGTTCTCCAGGAATACGCGCGCCATGCTGGCCTCCGCCCTACACGTGCGTCTTTATACGATTCCGCGCGCCTGTTGAGCCTCCTGCATCGCGAGTTTCATCCGGCTGATGACGTCGACCGGCGTCGGATCCACGCCGCGCAGCACCGCGAGATACACGCTGACGAAATCCCCGGCCAGCACGAGGGAGAGCAATCGCGCCAGGCGGCTGGAGCCTTGCGACCATACCTCCTCGACGCCGCGTGCCCGACCGAAGGCGAGCCTCCGTGTCACGCTGACCTGGAGCGCGGTGCGCTCGCTGTCGTCGCGATCCCGCAGGATGACAACGCACGGCCCCCCCTCGCTCCCGGGGGGCGCGCCGGCCCATCCCACGGTCTCGTTGTGGCCGAGCTCCGGAAACGTGTTCCACAGGGCGGGCATTTTGCTGTTCTCGTTGAGCTGCGTCTTCCAGCGCTGAGCCGCCGGCGCGGTCATCTGTGACGCGGCGTAAATTGCCGGAATGCTCCCGACCAGGCGCACGGCGAGCTGCTTGGACGGATTGTCCGCGGTCGCGATTGCCGCGCCCCAGCGGCCCGCCAGATTCGAGAGCACGGTCGCCGTCTCATGGACATCGGCCTCATCGACGCGCGCAATCCCCATCCGCGCGACGACACGCAGCATCGACGGGAACAGATACGGCAACGCCGCGCGTGGCGGCAGACCCGCGGGGACGCGCACGGTCGCACAGCCATCCGAGCGGGCGCGATCGGCGAGCGTCCCACCCGAGGTCACGGCGACGATCGACGCCCCGGCGGCGCGGGCCGCATCGTAGGTCGCCAGCGTTTCCTCGGTCTCGCCCGAGTACGAGCAGACGAACGCCAGCGTCTCCGTACCCACGAACGCCGGGAGGCGGTCGTCCCTGACGACGATCACGGGGACGGCGGCGGCGGGCGACAGGAGTGAGCGGAGCAGATCTCCGCCGATGGCAGAGCCGCCCATTCCCGCAACAACCACCGCGGTGCGGCCTCCCGCGCGCCCGGGTGGCGGCAGCGGAACACCGGCGCCGGCCTCCCACCCCTCGGTGGTCATGCGGCCGAAGCGGGCGACCAGATCACGCATGCCCCCGGCGTCGATCCGCGCGATTTCACGGGGGTCGTCAAGGATCATCGCAGACGGATTCTGTCGCGCGCGCACGATTCCCTTGCTGGATGCGCCGATCTTACAGAGGGACTCACCACGACGGCGCGAAGCATTCCGGTGCGGCTATGACAACGCTGCCCCGGGCACGTACGATCTCGGGTCACGACCTCCGGCGGCTCATCGTGCTGCGCCAGCACATCCGTGACCAGGTGGTGGGGCTGCCGCGCGACCTGCAGCACGAGGTGCTCCGTGCGCTGGAGGCAGCCCGGCACCTCCGCCTTCACGGCAGCGCCCCGCCCCGGACGCCCCCGCAGATGACGGCGGCCGAAACACTCCGCGAGATCAAGTGGCGGGCAGACGCGGCATCGCTGGTCGAGCTCAACGCCGCGGCGGGCGCGCTGGCTCGTGTCCGGCGGAAGGCGGCCGCGCGTGCGCAGCGTGTCGCCGATCGCAGATCCTCCCGCTAACACCCAGGTGAGAGAAGGCTCATGCGCGTGCTCGTAACCGGAGGAGCCGGCTTCATCGGCTCGCAGATCGCCGACGCCCACGTCGCGCGCGGCGATGACGTGGTCGTCGTGGACTCGCTGGTCGGCGGCCGGCGCGAGTTCATCCCGCAGCGTGCGCGGTTCTATCAGGCCGACATCCGGGACGCGGCGCTGCGGGAGATCTTCGCGCGGGAGCGCCCTGAGCTGGTCAACCATCACGCCGCACAAGCGTCGGTCAGCGCGTCGGTCGCCGATCCCTCATTCGATGCCGACGTCAACGTGGTGGGCACGCTGAAGCTCCTCGAGCTCTGCCGCGTTTCCGGCGTCGAGCACTTCGTCTTCGCCTCAACCGGAGGCGCGCTGTACGGCGAGCCCGACCGCCTTCCGGCGGACGAGGACACGCCGATCCGTCCGCTCTCGCCCTACGGATGCAGCAAGCACGCGGCCGAAGGCTACGTCGCGCTGTATGGGCGCCTCTATGGACTCCGCGGCTGCTGCCTCCGTTATGCCAACGTCTACGGGCCGCGCCAGGATCCGCACGGCGAGGCGGGAGTGGTCGCCATCTTCACCCACGCCCTGCTGGCCGGTCAGACGGCGACGATCCACGGCGACGGCGAGCAGACGCGGGACTTTGTCTTTGTGGACGACGTGGTCCGCGCCAGCATGCTCGCGGCCGAGCGGCGCGCGGAAGGGGGGTTCAATATCGGGACCGGGCAGGCCACAAACGTCAATACACTCTACCAGAAACTTGCCACCGCCGTGGGGACCTCGGCCCCGCCCCGCTACGGTCCGCCCCGGCCCGGGGACGTGCGGCATATCACGCTGGCGGCAGGCGCCGCACAGAGGCATCTGGGATGGGCCCTGCAGGTGTCTCTCGACGCGGGCCTGCGCGCGACCGTTGAGTGGTTCCGCCAACACCGCTGATCAGTCCGTGAAGACGCGGGAGGATTTTCTCGCAGCCGACGCCAAGTGAGTCGGAGGCGTCATGGCCCCTCCCCGCGGGCACTTTCTTCTGATTCTCCACTCGCACCTGCCCCTGGTTCTTGGGCATGGGCGGTGGCCACACGGCAGCGACTGGCTCTCCGAAGTAACGATCGGCTGCTACCTCCCGCTCATCGAGCAGTTCGAGCGCCTCCCCGCCGGAGGATCCCGGACCCCGCTGTCGATCAACCTCTCGCCGATCCTCTGCGAGCAGCTTGCGCACCCGTCGTATCCGCCGGAGATCGAAACGTTCCTTCGCCAGCGGCTCGAATCGGCCGCGGAGAACCGCGCGCACTTCGAAGCGACCGGCCAGACAGCGCTTGCCGACCTCACCCTCTTCTGGGATCGCACCTACCGGCATCTGCTCGAGCAGTTCACTGCGCTGAACGGCGACATCCTGGGCGTGTTCAGGCGCCTCGCGGCCGCGGGGACGCTCGAGCTCATCACATCGGCGGCAACGCACGGGTACCTGCCGCTGCTGGCGCGCGAGGAGTCGATCGATCTGCATCTACGTGTCGGCAAGGCGACGCACGCCCGGCACTTCGGCGCGGCGCCGCGCGGGGTGTGGCTGCCTGAATGCGGCTACCGTGCGCGCTATGAGTGGACGCCGCCGGCCGGCCCGCTGCGAGGCAAAGTGCGCCGGCGCAGGCGCGGCATCGAAGAGTTTCTGGCCGCGCACCGGCTGGAGTACTTCATCACCGACGCGCATCTGCTGCGCGGCGGCGAGCCGTTGTCGGCGTATCGCGACTACTACCCGGCGCTGCGCGCGGTCTCCGGCGCCGAGCATCCGACCTATCGCCGGGAGCGCACGCCGTACCGGCCGTACGTCATCGCCTCGCGCGGCGGCGTCGGTGAGGCCGTGGCATTCACCCGCGACCCGCAGACCACGCTGCAGGTCTGGAGCCGCGAGGTGGGATATCCCGGCGACGGGTCATATCTCGAGTTTCACAAGAAGCATTTTCCCGGGGGCATCCGCTACTGGCGCGTGACCGACCCGAAGAGCGATCTGGGTGCAAAGCTCATCTACGATCCTGAGACGGCCCATCAGGGGGCGCGGAGTCACGCCGCGCACTTCGCCGACCTGATCGTCAGCATGCTCGACGCCGAGGCCGCGAAGGCGCACCATCCCGCGATGTCCTGCAACCCGTACGACACCGAGCTGTTTGGCCACTGGTGGTTCGAAGGGCCGACCTTCCTGAGCGAGATCCTCTCACTGCTGCCACAACACGGCATCGCCGTAGAGACGCTCGGCGGCTATCTCGACGCGCACCCGCCGGCGGAAGCCATCACGCTGCTCGAAGGCTCGTGGGGGGAAGGCGGTGATCATCGCGTCTGGCTCAACCGCGAAACCGAGTGGACCTGGGATATGGCGTACGCGGCCGAAGAGGATTTCTGGACGCTGGCCGCGGGAGTCGCGTGGGAGGCGCACCCGATGCTGCGGCGGATCCTCGCGCAGCTGGCGCGTGAGCTGCTGCTCATCCAGTCGTCCGACTGGCAGTTCCTGATCACGACCCAGGCGGCCCGCAACTACGCCGAGAGCCGTTTCGCGGAGCACTACGCCCATTTCACCCGCCTGGGGCATCTCTTCCGGCGGACGGCGGAAGGCCTTCCGGTGCAGGAGAGCGATGAGGTGTTCCTGGCCGCACGCGAAGCCCAGGACTTCCCGTTCGCCGATATCGTCGATCACGTGCTCGCCTCACGCGAGGTCAGGCCGCCCTGATGGCGAGGGGGCGCGTCACCCGGCACCGCATTTTGGGGTTCATCCTGGCCGGCGGGCGCGGGGATCGCCTGCAGCCGCTGACGCGCGAGCGCGGCAAGCCGGCGATCCCGTTTGGCGGCAAATACCGCATCGTCGACTTCGTCCTGTCGAACTTTGTGAACTCGGGCATTCACGCGATCTACGCCCTGGTGCAGTACAAAGCGCAATCGCTCATCGAGCACCTGCGGATGGGCTGGCGGTTTGGCGGCCTCCCCGACCATTTTGTGATCGCGGTGCCCCCGCAAATGCGCTGGGGCGAGTCGTGGTACCGTGGCACGGCGGATGCCATCTACCAGAACCTGAATTTGCTGCGTGACTTCGATCCGGACATCGTGATGGTGTTCGGCGCCGACCACATCTACCGCATGGACATCAACCAGATGCTCGCGTTCCACCTCGAGCGAGACGCCCAGGCCACGGTGGCCGCGCTGCCAGTGCCGGTGGAAGACGCGTCCGGGTTTGGCATCATCGAAGCCGATGCCGACGGCCGCATCCGTGGCTTTGAGGAGAAGCCGGCGACGCCCAAACCAATGGTAGACGATCCAGGGCGGGCGCTGTCTTCGATGGGGAACTATATCTTCAACCGCGATCTCCTGGTGGAGACCCTGATCGAGGATGCGCGCCGGAGCACCGACCACGACTTCGGGCGGACGATCATCCCCGAGCTCTTTCCGTATTCCGGCGTCTTCGCGTATGACTTCATGAGCAACGAGATCCCCGGGCGGCAGCACTACGAGGAACACGGGTACTGGCGTGACGTGGGCACGCTCTCGGCGTACTGGCAGGCGCACATGGACCTGCTGGGCGCCACCCCCCGGTTCGATCTCGACAACCCGCAGTGGCCAATCCTCACCTCGGCGTACGGCGGGCCGGCCGCGCACATGATCGGCGGCGCCGTGACCGACTCGCTGATCGGCGAGGGAAGCCGGATCGAAGAAGCGACGGTCCGCCGGTCGATCATCGGGCGCGGCGTGAAGATCGGGCGGGGCGCCGCGGTCGAGGAATCGATCGTGATGGATTACTCTACGGTTGGCGCCGGCGCGCGGCTTTGCCGCGTGATCCTCGACCGTTACAACGTGGTCGCGGACGGCGAGACGATCGGATTCGACCCGCTCCGCGACGCGCAGCGCTTTCAGGTCGATCCCTCCGGCATCGTCGTGCTTCCGCGAGGCCAGACCCGCTACACCTCGTGAGCGCGCTGTTCTGCATCCACGGCCATTTCTATCAGCCGGCACGAGAGCACCCATGGCTGGAAGCGATCGAGATCGACGACTCGGCGGCGCCGGCCCACGACTGGAACGCGCGCATCGCGACAGAGTGTTACGCGCCGAACGCCGCGGCGCGCATTCTGGACGCCGGGGGTCGGATCGACCGCATCGTCAACAACTACGCCACGATCTCGTTCAACGTCGGGCCAACCCTGGCCCGGTGGATCGAGCAGAGCGCGCCAAGTCTGTACGCGCAAATTCTGGAGGCCGACCGGCAGAGCCTGGCCGCGCTCGGGTATGGAAACGCGATCGCACAGCCCTACAATCACATGATCATGCCGCTCGCATCTGAGCGGGACAAGATGACGCAGGTCCGCTGGGGCATCGCGGATTTCGCGCATCGATTCCGCCGCCGGCCCGCCGGGATGTGGCTCCCCGAGTGCGCGGTCGATCGCGCGACGCTGGATGTGCTGGCGGCGTGCGGCATCGCGTTCACGATCCTCTCCCCCCACCAGGCCGCACGCGTGCGCGCGCTTCCGTCGGGTGACTGGATCGACGCGCTCCCCGACCTGCTCGACGTGACGCGCGCCTACCGCTGCACCACGGCGCCGGGCCGGCAGATTGCCGTCTTCTTCTATCAGCGCGCGGCCGCCCGCGAGATCGCGTTTGGTTCACTTCTGGAGAGCGGGGAGCGGCTGGCCAACCACCTTCTGGGACTGGCGGGCGAAGGAGCCGAGGCCGAAGGCCGGCTCGTCCACGTGGCCAACGACGGCGAGACGTACGGGCATCACCATTCGTACGGCGAGATGGCGCTTGCGTATGCCGTGGCGACGATCGAGGCGCGCGGGGGAGAGTTCACAAACTACGAGGCGTTTCTCGACGACTATTCGCCGACCCACGAAGTGGAGGTCCACGATTTCACCTCGTGGTCGTGCGCCCACGGCGTCGAGCGCTGGCGTGCGGATTGTGGGTGCCGGACGCGATCCGACTGGCACCAGCGGTGGCGCGCGCCTCTGCGCGAAGCGCTCGACTGGCTGAAGGCCGAAGCCGACGCGCTCTTCGAGGAAGCCGGCGCGGAGCTCTTCTATGATCCCTGGGCGGCGAGAGATGCGTACATCGATGTCATCCTTGATCGCAGCGACGTCTCGGTCCGCCGCTTCCTGTCCATGCAGGCTCTCCGCCCCGGCCATGCGGACGATCGGACCGCGGCGCTGCGGCTCCTGGAAATGCAGCGGCACGCGATGCTGATGTTCACCTCCGACGGCTGGTTCTTCGATGAGCTCTCCGGCATCGAGACTGTCCAGGTCCTCCGTCACGCGGCGCGCGTCACGCAGATCGCCGGCCAGCGCGGCCGCGTGCTGGAGGCGGCGTTCGTCGATCGCCTGCGGCCGGCCGAGAGCAATCTGCCCGCCTATCCCGATGGGGCAGCCGTCCACCATCGGCTGGTGCAACCCGCCGCCGTCGATCTGCGCCGGGTGGCCGCGCACTACGCGATCACCTCGTTGTTTACGGACTATCCCGACCAGACCGATCTCTACGCCTACCGGATTGCGCGGCGGGAAGGACAGCGCTTCGTGCGTGGCCCGCATTCTCTCATCATCGGCCGCGTGACCATCACCGCCACGGTCACCGCCGAGGCGCACAACGTCTCGTACGCGGTCATCCACGTTGGGGGCACGGACATCCATTGCTGCGTCGAAGTGGGCTGGGATGACCTGCGGCACCGAGCTTTTGCCGACGGTCTTGCCGGCGTCTTCGAAGGAAGCACCGTGACCGAGGTCGTCCGCCAGATGGACGACATCTTCGGCCGGCAGTTCTACAGTCTCCGGGACCTGTTCACGGACGAACGGCGCCAGGTGCTGGCGCGGCTCTCCGAGGAGACCGTGCAGCGCCTGGAGGCATCCTACCGCCGGCTTTTTCACGAAAGCCGTGGGCTGATGGCGGCGGTGCGCGACGCCGACGTTCCGCTGCCGCGAGAGTTCATGGTCGCGGCGGAGTTCATCCTGTTCCTCGACGTGCGGCGGGGGCTGGGCGCGCCGGGCGTCCTGAGTGTCACGGCGTGGGACGCCGTGGCCGAGGCGCGCTCATGGGGGATCGCGTTGCCGCAGGATACGTTCGAGCCGTTGATCCGTGATCGGATCGAGCGGCATCTGCGCGATGCCGATGGACTCTTCGTTCTGGAAAACGTGGCGGAGGTCCAACGCACGCTCGACTTCGCCCGCGACGCCGGCATCACGGTGAATTTGTGGCAGGCGCAGAACCTGTTCCAGATCCTGCTGGCCCCCCGCCTGGCCAGCGTACCCGATAAAGATCGCGTGGCGCTCGAGCAACTGGCCGAACGCCTCCACTTCAGTCTCGATGCGCTCAAGAAAGGCTACAATCACGGCGGAGAGGCCGTCGGACCGCGGGAGCGCGCGTAAGGGAGAAGATCGTGGCCACATCTGTGATCGTGTATGCGCAGCCGGGCTGACTGTTTTGCGGCAGGCTGAAGGAGTTCCTTCGCCAGAAAAGCGTCGCGTTCATCGAAAAAGATATCAGTACCGATGATCGAGCCATGGAGGAGCTGACGGCTATGGGCTACTCGGCTACGCCGGTCACTGTTATCGACGGCGAGGTGGTCGTGGGCTTCAACAAGACCAAGCTCGAACAGCTCCTGGCGCTTTGATCTGTGGCCGCACATGGAGCCGGAACTCGAAACAGCACGGGAGATCCTGGCGACAAGCAAGACGATCGCGGTCGTCGGCCTGTCCGACAAGCCGTTCCGGCCCAGCCATGAGGTCGCCGGCTACCTGAAGGACGAGGGATACCGGATCATTCCCGTCAACCCGAACATCACCGAGGCGCTGGGCGAGAGGGCCTTCGCCGGCCTCCGGGACGTCCCCGCGCCCGTGGACGTCGTCCAGATTTTCCGCCGGCCCGAGCACGTGCCCCAGATCGTGGAAGACGCGATTGCCGTCAAGGCCAAAGTCGTGTGGATGCAGCTCGGCATCTCTCACGAGGCCGCGGCAGCCCGCGTACGCGCGGCGGGGCTGAAAGTCGTGATGAATACCTGCATGGCCACGACGCACGATGCTCTGCGGCGACGAGGACTGCTTTAGGGCGTTGAAGATATATTGACAGTCATCGGAATTATCCCATTGACGGCTGTACTCGCTAAATGAACCATATCGACGCACTTCGATGTAATCCTTCAGGCTCAAAGAACCATCTCAAACGTGGTGAGCACAGCATGGACGTGAGACGTAATGGCTTGGAGCGTTTCCTTAGCCCAATGGCCCTCCTCGAAGGCTATCGAAACGGTCGCTGTGAGGCTCAATTCGACATTGGGTTCCTGGTTCGGGATGAGGGTGCCGTAGACGTATACCAATTCCGAGCCAACTTGCACCACTCCACTAACCTGGGGCAGTTCAATTCTGCTGAGATTGAAGTGCTCAACTCTTGTCGGCGTTGCGTTGAACTGCATGTTCCCGGGAAAGGCAAGTTGGAGTTGACGGTGCTTGTCTCGACGAGAGAGATCGGCCAAGATGGCGAGCGGGTCGGAAGCGGGGTCGTTGGGCCTCTGTCGGTACGGCTGGTAATACTCGACATACGCCCGGAGTTGAGTGTCCACTCCAGGGAGACGCTGGTTCACGTTCCCGTCGAACCCGGCCTCGGTCTCATGGATGGGGAAGTAAATTCGTTCGGGATGAGGGGGGGTTGGGGTGGTACCGGCTTTCACAAGTTGCCAAGCGACATAGTCCAGGGCGGCGCGGAAGTTGGTCAATGCGTCCCCTGCGATTACCCCCCATCCGACTGGCAATTCGGGCACGTCGATGACTTTCCAGACGAAGCGCCCTTCATTAGGGCGAAACTTGAATTCTCTGCGGTATGGGGGAACGTTTCCTTGTCGCTTGACCCAAATGCTAATGTCACTCTCCAGGGTTTGGGTATGCGTATATGCCCGATAGAACTTTGCCCAAGCATCGGCAAGGGGCGGGGGCATGTTGGCTAGAATGGAGAAGTTATGGCGAAGAGGCGTAAACGCACGGAGACTCGGGAGCCGCGCCAGAAAACGCGTAGGGGACTGGAGATCCCAGTCCCTGAGCGCGGTCGGTTCTTTGAAGAATTGGATCGGACCATCAGGAAGAAGGCGGAGAAGCCTTCTGGACGCGGGACAATATCGCATTGAACATCCCGCGCCGGTCCCAACTGTTGTTGTACCGGAAGGCGTACTCATCCAAGTAGGCTTGCAGATACTTGGCAGACACACCGTGATAGACGCCCCGCAGGCCGTGCTTCAGCAGTGCCCAGAATCCGTCAATCGTATTCGTGTGTGCAGTCCCACGCACATACACTTTCGCGGCGTGATGGACGCGCTTATGGTCGTACCCGGCTTTCTTCAGTCCAGTGTACGCGGGCAATTCGTCAGTGTAGATGATAGACGCCGGGAGAATGTATTTTCTGACCAAGGGGACCAAGGTTTTCGCGGTTCCCTCGGGCAGATGCACGGCGCGGACCTTTCCCCGTCGCTGTGCGTGACCGGCGACCACTTGCTTATGTTGACTCCAGCCTCGGGCGGCTTCCTGCCGAGACCCGTACCGCCGTCGCCCTCCAATGTAGGTCTCGTCTACTTCGACCGCGCCTCCAAAGGGCGGCTCTCCATCCTGTGTCATCAGCGACCGAATCTTATTGAACATCCGCCACGCGGTCTTGTAGGTGACACCCAGCTCACGTTCCAACTGTTTCGCGGAGATACCGCATCGAGTGCTGGACATGAGATAGATCGCGTAGAACCACAGGCGCAAGGACGTGGCGGAGTCCTGGAAGATAGTTTCCGCCATCGGGTGTTCGTGGTGCCCGCAAAACTGGCAGGAGTAGGATGGTCGCCCGTTATCTCGATGGTGCTTCGTCACCCGCTTGCACGTCGGGCAGTAAATGCCATTCGGGTACAATTTCTGGACGAGGTAGTCCAAGCAGGCCGCATCATTGGGGAAGTCACGCTCAAATTCAAAGAGGGCGTAGCGTGATTCCGATGCCTTCGACCGCGCCGGAGCATTTCGGTTGACCTTAGCCATTGCCTACCACACTCGCTGAAGAGGTATGATCTTATGGACCAGAAAGAGTACGACCAAATCTTGAAAGCCTACAAGCCGGCCACCCTTCGCATTGGAGATTTCGAATGTCTCCTCATTCCGTACGGGGTGCTTGAAAGTGAAAAAGTGAGCCTGTCTCGTAATCTGAGGTCTCCCCGCACTTCGGGCAGGTCAGGTTCGAGACAAGGCCGTTGGGCAATGGCCTTGCCGTTCCTTTGGATGTATCGTGAAACAGCACGATTGTTTGCCCACATCGTGGACAGATTACGCCATAGTACCACTCACCCGGGACGATAAATTTCGGTGGTTCGATGCGCTCTGTCACGGTCACCAATATACCAGACGGCAGTACTGCCGTCAAGGGGATAGTTCCCACAGTCATCGATGGATCTGATAGCCTGCCCTCTGTGACCACTCCCGAGACCGCCATTATCAAAGCACCCGCACGCGCTCGGTGCGGTTGTGCCTCGCCCATCGAGGGGGTTGACCGTCGGGCCGTGAGGGCCCGGGGCGACGTGCTTGCCGCCCTCGCAGATCCCATCCGTTTGGGCATCGTAGAGCTATTGTCCAGGCACGACAGGCTCTGCGTCTGTCACATCAATGAAGCTTTCCCGGTTGAACAGTCGACGATCTCACACCACCTGAGGCTCCTGCGTGAAGCAGGGCTGGTCGACGTCGCGCGACGCGGGCAGTGGGCATATTACGGCCTGCGGCGCGATACGCTGAAGCGGGTCGCACAGGATCTGGTCAACCTTCTCTAGCATCGAAGAATGTCGATGTATCGGCACGCCGGGGCCAACACACGATGTTGACGATCGAGAGCGGACGCGCAACAGATCTGGACGATGTTCGGACTCTCCTGCGCAGGGTCGGGCTCTCTGCCGATGACGTGGCCGGGCACATCGCCGACTTCCTGATCGCCCGGGAAGACGGGGTGCTGGTCGCGATCGCCGCGCTCGAGGATCACGGCACCGCCGGTCTGCTCCGCTCCGTGGCCGTCGCCCCAGAGCGTCAGGGGTGGGGACTGGCGCGGTACCTCACTAACGCGCTCATCGAGCGCGCAAGGCGACGGGACCTCGCGGCGGTCTACCTGCTCACCACGGACGCCCAACGCTATTTCCACCGACACGGTTTCCGGCCGATCAGTCGCGACGACGTCAGGCCCGCGGTTCAGCAGTCGGCGCAGTTCCAGGAAGAGACCTGCGCGTCGGCGACGGCGATGGTCATCGATCTCGTCGATCAACCAGGGGTCAAGGAGGATTGACGCATGAGCACAGATCCAGTGAGCACGCTTGATGCCGAAACGATCCGCACCGCCGTGCGGGAACGATACAAGCGAGCCGCGCTGCACGGAACATCGTGCTGCGAGCCCGCGGACGGTGCGTCCCATACCGACTCCTGCTGCGGAGATGCCACGGCCCACGCAGACGCCTGCTGCGCCGATACTCCGGTGACGTTCGCCGATGGCCAGACGCTCCCTGAGGATATCGCGACAGGCTCATTGGGCTGCGGCGCGCCGATCGACGCGGCGGCGCTTCAGCCGGGCGAAACGGTTGTCGATCTGGGCAGCGGCGCGGGGCTCGATGTCTTCCTCGCCGCGGATCGCGTCGGGCCCACGGGCCGGGCCATCGGGGTAGACATGACTCCCGAGATGATCGCGCGGGCCCGGACGAACGCGGGGCGACTGGGCGTGGCCAATGTCGAGTTCCGCCTGGGAGAGATTGAACGCCTGCCGCTTGCCGATGAAAGTGCGGACGTGATCATCAGCAACTGCGTGATCAACCTGCTGCCGGATAAGCGTCCCGCCTTTGCGGAGGCCCACCGAGTCCTGAAGCCCGGCGGCCGACTGGTGGTCTCGGATATCGTGAGCGCGGGGCCGGTCCCGGATACATTGAAGACGGTCCAGGGATGGACCGCGTGTCTAGCCGGGGCGATCCCGGTGCATGAATATCTCGAGATCGTCGCGCAAGCAGGATTCGAGCAGGTTGAGGTCACGTCGAGCAGAAACTATCACGCCGCTGGCCTGATCAGCGCCACGGTACGCGCGGCCAAGCCTCGGGTGAGGTGAACGCAGTAAGGTCCCAATGACTCTCGCTGGCATCCGACCCTACATTCACATCCTGGTTCTTTCGTCCGTCATCCTTGCCCTGGCCACCTCAGGGTTGCCCGCTCAAACGCCCTCCGATCTCGATGCGCTTGTCGTGCAGGTCCATCAGTCCAGATGCCGCGATGGGCTGGACGGACTGACCGCTCTCGCCGCAGGCGACGACCTGGAAGCGCAGCGGGCTGCCTTCCTGGCGGGCTGGTGCCTGGCGCGCAGCGGCCACTATCAAGAGGCGGCGGGAGCGTATCGCGCCGCCGGCGGTCATCCGTCGCTGCAGGCGCACGCGGCAATCGAGGAAGGGCGCGCCCTGCTTCAGGCCGGCAACGTCGACGAGGCGGCGAGACTCCTCCGCGACACCGCGGCGCGCACCTCGGGGCGGGTGCGTGGGCGGGCGCTCATGGCGCTCGGCCAGGCGGAACTGGCCCGGAAGAACCCCGCGGCCGCAACCGACGTGTTGGGCGCCGCGGTGGAACTGCGCTCCGGCGACTCCCAGGCCTGGTTGCTGCTGGGACAGACCGCGCTGGCCGCCGACCGGCGGCCGATTGCCGAGCGGGCGTTCGCATTGGCCGCTTGGGCGTTTCCCGGCGATCTCGCCGAAGGTCCGGCGCGCACGGCGCTCGCACGCCTGCGCCCCTCCGCGGCGTCGTCCCGCACGAACGCCGCTGGTCTCAGCACGCGGCGAGGGAGACGCGTCGTGAGCCGGAGGAACGTTGATCAGGCAGGCGAGTTTATGGCCGTGCTCGCCGGGCGTCCCTTGGGACCCGCGGCCGGCGAGGCCTGGTACCGGCTTGCCGGGCTGTGGTCGAAACCCGATCCGCGCGCGTCGCTCGCCGCGTTTCAGCGTGCCGCGGCGCTGGGCGCGAATTCCAGGGACACCTACGCCTCGATTGCCTCGATCGCGCGGCAGCTCGGTCTCGAGGCCGAAGCGCGCGAAGCCGAAGAGAAGTTGGTGCGTCTTTCGCCAAGTGTGTGGGCTGCGCGCGGCTGGCTGAACGCGGGGCTGCGGGCTGAGAAAGCCGGCCTGCTTCCGGCTGCGGCCGCATTCTATCGGCGGGCGGTCGCGGCCCATCCTCCCTCTTATGATGCCGCGGAAGCCCGATGGCGGCTGGGATGGATCGCGCTGCGCGCGGGACGCACGGCGGACGCCGAGGTGTTGTATCGCGAGGCCGCAAAGACCGCCCCGTTCCGCGGCGAAGTGGCGCGGGCCTGGTATTGGGTCTCAAAGACGATGGAAGCCCGCGGCGCGTCGGGGTCAGACGCCGTGCTCCGGATGATCGTGCAGGAGTATCCGCTCACCTTCTATGGCCAGCGCGCGAGAATGCGGCTCAATGCGCCGGCTCCGGAGCTCGCTCCTCCTCCGCCGCCCGCGCGGCCGCGAGAGAGCGCCGGCCCGACGCATGAAGAGCTCGCCCGCCTTGGACTGGACACCGACGCGGTCGAATCCGCGGAAGACGCCCTGGATGCGCGCCAGGATTTCACCCTGGTGCGCTTTCTCGCAGAAGGCTACGGCCGTCTGGGCGCGGTCCGTCAGTCGGTCGCGCTCGCCGAAGACGCGCTGGCCAACGGCATCCGCGACGAGACGATGTGGCGGATCGCCTACCCCAAGGCGTTCTGGCCCGAGGTCAGTGCGGCGGCGCAGGCCGCCGGCATCGATCCTCTGCTGCTGCTGGCACTCGTCCGCGAGGAAAGCCGGTACGATCCCGACGCGATCTCGCCCGCCCGCGCCGTCGGATTGTCGCAGGTCCTGCCGTCGACAGCGCAGGCCATGACCAGCGATCGCTCATACACGGCACAAAAGCTGCGCGACCCCGCGATCAATTTGCGGCTGGGCGCGCGCTACCTCCGCCTCCAGCTTGACCGGTTCGGCGGCGATGTGCGCCTGGCGCTGGCAGCCTACAACGCCGGACCGGGCTCGGCCCGCAAGTGGGCGAATTCGGACGCCGATCCCGACTACTTCATCGAGAAGATCGGCATCGCCGAGACTCGCGCGTACGTGAGGCGCGTGCTGGGGTCCTACGGGATCTATCGCTTGTTGTGGCAGTGAGGAATCGTCAGCGCTGTCCGGGCGGGCGAGCCGCCTTCCCGTACACGTCGCGGCGGTGCCGGATCGCAAGGATCCACACTTCACGCCCTACGACGCGGAAGACTACGCGATAGTCACCGACTCGAAGTTTCCAGTAGCCACGTAGGGTTCCCCTCAGCGGCTTCCCGTAACGCTCCGGCTGCCCCGAAAGACGCATCTCGATCGCTCGCGCGATCCGTCGCCGGATGTCAGCGGGGATCGTGGGAAGATCATCGCTGGCAACTGCGGGATGATAGACGAGGCGGTAACCACCTACTTGCGGCGGCGAGCCCGTGTCCATACCTGGGAGTGGGAGAGCGCGCGGGCACGGTCGAACGAGCGCGCGCGCCGCTCGGCCAGAGCACCCAGGGCGGCATCCTCTTCGGCCTCGAGCGCTTCGATGAGCAGATCGCGAACTTTCGCGGAGACCGAGACGCTATCTCGCCGCGCGAGCCGCCGGACGGTCTCGTGAAGCGGGCGTTCAAGCACGACGTTGACCCTTGGGTTACGCGCGGGCATCAGAGATCCTCCTCGACAAAAAGAAGTGTACCACTAGTGATGCACCGCTAGCAAGTGCCGAGAGAGCCGGCTCACAGCACTACGGTACCATCGATATCAAGGGCGACCAGCCTGATCTGTCCCATTGTGCTCCACTGCCGGCTCCATCGCGCGTAGCGCGCACGAGATGCGCCCGTCCCAGACTCCGCCGGGATCCAGGCGCAGCGGCCAGAGAAACCACAGCGACGCGCCCTGGAAGCTGCGCTCGAATCCGGCCTCGGATGCCGACACCACCTCAATGGGCACAACCCAGAGCGCGCACGGTGGGAGCGTGACCTCCACG